>JBCBSY010000389.1:0-2588 GCA_039818925.1 Pseudomonadota bacterium
CGAGTGCTCAGTGCATTCCTGTACTCTTCAGACAGGGCGCGCGCGCTACGGATGCGATTGATCGTTGCGCCGCCGTCAAACACCAGTTGCGAGGCGGAAACGCCGGCTGTGAATTGTTCACGCGGACGCAAAGATTCAACGACATTATCTGTTGTAGGTGCAAAGTCACGGGTGATTGAGTAGTCCCCGCGTAGCTGCGTAGACAATTGCGGATAAAGCGCTGCGCGGGCTCGCCGCCGTTCTGCGCCGGATTCTTCAAGGGTTAGGGTCTGTGCATGATAGGCGGGATGGCGGCCGACAGCGCGGCGGATTGCAGTATTGAACTCCGCGGATGCACTTGCTTCAGAAACCAGATAGCCGGCCGCGCCGAGCGCCCGCGCTATATCCTCATCAATATCTGCAAGCGTGCGTGTCGGAACCGGCGGCGGCGAAGATGAAACGGGTTCGACCGTATCTTCCGGATAGATGGAACCATAATATTTTGGGTTTTCGGGTGTGACTGCTGCGTTTGATGGCGCTGTGTTGGCAAGAAGGAACAGGCAGACTGCGGCCCCAGAATGAAAACCCGTCCGAAGCCTAAACATAAAACGCACCCGCTCTACTTCATACCAACCGCTCCCCCGGAAAGACAGCGATTGCCGTTAAGGTTAACCAGAACCTTCAATATGGCGAGATCACTGAAAAAGGCTTAATCCAGCGGCTTCATTGAGGCGCCAAGCGTAGAAAGGGAAATGAAAGTTTCTTAAAATATCGCCGTGAAGGATTTAAGCAGTTTTTAATAAATTCCGAACGCCCAGACAGCGTTCGCGTTAATCAATCGTAATCATTTCCGCAGGCTCCTGTAAGCTCGACAACAACGCCGCGAGGATGCCTGCAGCGATCAGCATCCGGATTTCAATCCGCCAGTCGAGAGGCATGATTTTTCCGGCAATGGACCACAAAACAGGCAGCGATGTGGCGGTAATGCAAGCGAAAATGATGACGCCTGCTTGCGCGCCAAAGGCAAGGACGCCAAGCGGGGTCAGGATGAGTGTCGAGAGACCCGTTACGAACGATACCATCGTAAATCTCTTGGTATCTCCATTCGATAAAATCATGAAACTCAACATGCGATAGGGTGCGAACAGCACCACAGGTGACAAAAGTTTAAGATAGTAAGCGACGCCGCTGAAATTGTCCGGATAGAGAACGCCAAATCCAAAATCGGCGAGAAAATAGATGCCAAAAGCCATCATAACGGCGCCGGCGTCCAGAAAAACCCTGCTCTGCCGGTAAGCGCGGGCGGTATTGCCTGGCCGATCCCGCATCACCTCGCTGATTGCCGGGAAAAAGAGCTTGCTCGTGATCGATTCGAACAAATGATAGGCAATGCTGATCCAAATAGCGGCGATCGCGTAAAGTCCGAAATGGTCGCCATCAAGCGCCCAACCGAAAATAACGTGATCCCCTTTGTTCGTCATGAATCCGAAAAATGAGGCGAGCGCCAGCCATTTCCCAAAATTCAGAATTTCGCCGACATAGGCACGGTTCCATTCGAACCCCATGGAGGGGCCGGGGAAAATCAAATAAGACGTCACCAGGCGATAAATAGCGCTTCCGAGGATTCCCGCGACAAGCGACCATACGCCAAATCCGTTAAAGGCGCAGGTGATGGTGATGCAAGCAGCGAAGAACTGGGCGCTGACCTCGTGAAAGATATTCCGACCAATGGTGAGATTGCGTTCAGAAATCGATTTATTGACGGATTCAAATCCGGCAATGATCAATTGCAGAGAACATAACACCATGACCAGCGGTAACCGTGGGTCGGAAAAAGTGCTTTCGGCCGGCGTAGCGCCGCGGGCCGCCAGCAGCGCGATAATACCCGTAACGAGCATGACAATCGTCCAAATCAGGAAATTCCGGAGAATTTTGATCGTCCATGCTGTCCTTAAAAACGTTTTGTCATGGGCATTGGGGCTGCGTACGATGCAGTTGTGAATCCCGATGTCAGTCATCATGATCGCAAGCGTCGTCACGGCAACCGCGGCGGCGATCAGACCGAAGGCGTCCGGTGCCAAAAGCCGTGTTAAAATCAGATTTGAGGCAAGTCTTAAAAACTGCGCCGCGCCATAACCACCCAGCACAAGCACGCCGCCCTTTTGTACACGTTGACGCAAGCTGCCAGTGGTGTTTACGAAGCCGAATTTATCGGATTGGGACATGTCTAAGCGGCGAGCCAGGGTTTCGATCGTGGACAGTCAAAAGCAACTACGCTAATCGCAGTAGCGACGCCAGTCTTGTTTAACGGCGTGTTGGCCCGGGGCATGCAACTCATGCGCCGGAAACGCCCGCAAAATCAAGCCGGTTAACTATGATCGTCAATCTCAAAGCCCTAGTCGTCGTTCTAGGCGTTTCAGTACCGGTGTTGTTTTTCTTTCGCGGCCCTTTCTCCGAACAGATCGGCGCGAAACGATATATGATTTGGGCGATCTTTTGGGTGGCGACGGCGGTAGCGGCGTATGTCAGCCCCTCTTACTGGCCATTAATCGCGTTATTCTCGTTGAGTTTGCGGGCGTTTCCGGCGCATGAGTTGCATGCCCCGGGCC
>JBCBSY010000390.1:0-2584 GCA_039818925.1 Pseudomonadota bacterium
GCCGATGTTCCCGCCTGTCTTGCGCGCGCGCCGGTTAATGTATCGGGAGCAGGGGAGGCCTTGTCTCCCGGCCCTGTTTTGCCGCCGCTCTGGGCCACGCTTGTTAATCCGCGCGTCACGATGCCGACCGGTCCGGTCTTTCGTGCATTCGACGACGCCGAACCGTCGCCGGAAAAACCGCGATGCGTCGCCATGCCTGTCGCTGATTACGCGTCATTGACCAGATTGATGCGCGAGACCCGAAACGATCTTGAACCCTTCGCGATTGCGCGTGCCCCGGTCATCCGCCGCGTGATTGATCAGCTTGGCGTCGAACCTGGCGCCCTTGCTGCGCGCATGTCCGGCAGCGGCGCCACTTGCTTTGCCCTGTTTGCATCCGCTGCGGGCGCTCGGCGTGCGGCCAATCGCGCACTCGCGTCGGGCTGGTGGGCCATGGCTTCCGCGCTGCATGTGCGGTAAGCTCGCCTGCAGGATCGGACGCGCCGGACTTATATGTTGATCGAGCCTTTCATTTTCGCCGTTGCAGCCGCGATGGCCGTCACCATTTCATACGGCGTGGCGATGTTTTTGGCGCAGGCGCGACAGATGCTTGATCAGCCAAATGAAAGATCCAGTCACGACCATGCGACGCCCCGAACGGGCGGCGTTGCGATTATGGCCGGCTGGGTTGCAGGTTGTTTTGTCATTACTGCATTCGCCGGCGACGCTGGGGCTGCTTTAAAACTTGCAAAGATTGGTTTGTGCGCCGCCAGCGCTTTTGTGCTGGGCCTCGCCGATGATCGGATCGGGCTGTCCGCCTTGTGGAAGCTTGTCGGTCAGATCGTGGTCGCTGCGTTTTTCGTTGTCTTGTTCGGGCCCCTTACAGCGATCCCTTTGCCGTTTTTTGGTGATGTGATGCTGGCGCCGCTCTGGGGGGTGTTGCTTGCGATTTTGTGGATCGTCGGCTTCATGAATGCGTTCAACTTCATGGATGGGGCGAATGGCCTCGCCGGCGGCGCGGCGGTGGCGGGACTCGCCTGGTTCAGCGTTGCAGCAAGCTTTGCTGGTGCGCCTGTGCTTGCGGTGGCGGCGCTCTTGCTGGCGCTGGCGGCGGCGGGGTTTTTGCCGGAGAACCTCGTGCGCGGAAAACTTTTTATGGGCGACAATGGCAGTCTCGCCCTGGGTTTTTTGATCGCCGCCTTCGCTTTGCTTGGCGTAAAGTGGACGGACGGCCGTTTAAGCGCGCTGGTGGCGCCGGTAATTTTTCTGCCTTTTCTTTTTGATGCTGCCTGGACGCTGGTCTCGCGGGTTTTGCGCGGACGCAATATTTTTCAGGCGCACCGCGAACATCTCTATCAGCTTTTGATCCGTAGCGGCGTTTCCCATGCGCGGGTTGCGATCCTCTATATGGCGCTGATCAGCCTGTCAGCCGCTGTGGCGGTTTTGATGCTGGCGATGGCCCCTGCGTTGCAATGGCTTGCGCCACTATTGCTTGCGCTGTTTTTTTCCTGTGGGGCGACGGCGGTCTATGTCCATGCAGATCGCGCTGGTTTGCTTCCAACGGCGCGAAAAGATGCAGCGGTTCAAGCCGCTGAATAAATCAGGAACCGCGGCCGACCGACGTTGAAACGAGCGCTGTCAGCGCTTCCCTGAACGCATTGCGGGGCGCTTCCGACAATGCGTCGAGGGCTTTTTGCGTGTATCCCGCTGCGTATTCGAGCGTGTCATCGATGGCGCCGTCGCGCTTCATCAGGTCGCAAGCCTTCTGAAAGTCTTCAGGGTTTTGCCGGCCCTCCGCGATCACCCGGCGCCAGAACGATTTTTCATCGTCGCGCGCCCGCGCCACAGCGAAAACAACCGGCGCGGTCATTTTTCCCTCGCGAAAATCATCGCCGACGGTTTTGCCGAGCGAAGGTTCGAGCCCATAATAATCAAGCGCATCGTCAACAAGCTGATAGGCGACGCCAAAATGTTCGCCGAAGCGGTGCATCGCCACCTGTTCGGCCCGGCTGCGATTGGCGACCAAAGCGCCGACCTCTGTCGCGGCTGCGAATAACGCGGCCGTTTTCGCCTGAACGACATTCAGATAGGTGTCAAACGTAGCGGAGATGTTTTTTTGCGTGGTCAACTGAAGAACTTCGCCTTGCGCGATCACGCCAGACGCGTGTGACAGCGACTTCAGCACGTCGAGATTTTTTGCGTCGACCATCAATTCAAAGGCGCGCGAAAAAATGAAGTCGCCGACCAGAACGCTTTCTTTGTTGCCCCAGATGATATTGGCGGTGGAGGCGCCGCGCCTCAGCGCCGAGCCATCGACCACGTCGTCATGCAAGAGGGTCGCTCCATGGATCAGTTCCACGGCTGTTGCTAGTTTGATGTGATTGTCGCCGTCATAGTCGAACAGACGCGCCGATGCGAGCGTCAGCATCGGGCGCAGCCGCTTGCCGCCTGAGTTGATGAGATGACCGGCGAGCTGCGGAATCATGCCGACCGGTGAGTCCAGCCGTTTCAGGACTTCCTGATTCACCGCTTCAAGGTCCTGGCTGGTCAGCGCGCGCAATTGCGCCACCGCCGCTGGAAAGTCCGGCGGCGGCTTGGCGGTGAT
>JBCBSY010000391.1:0-2580 GCA_039818925.1 Pseudomonadota bacterium
AGGCGCCGCCATTTGCCGATGATGTGGTGTCGTCGACCGGCGCGCCATCAGAGATCACCATTAAAATGCGGCGCGCTTCGGGCCGGCCAAGCAGGCGTGAATGCGCCCACATCAATGCTTCGCCGTCGATGTTTTCTTTCAGGAGGCCTTCCTTCATCATCAGCCCAAGCGATGTGCGCGCCCGCCGCCACGGCGCATCGGCGGACTTATAAATGACATGCCGAAGATCATTGAGCCGGCCGGGTTTGGCCGGGCGTCCGTCCGCCACCCATTTCTCCCGGGCTTGCCCGCCCTTCCAGGCGCGTGTTGTAAAGCCAAGAATTTCAACTTTGACGCCGCAACGCTCAAGCGTGCGCGCCATGATGTCCGCACAAATGGCGGCGATGGTGATCGGGCGTCCGCGCATGGACCCCGAATTGTCAATCAACAGCGTTACGACGGTGTCGCGGAAATCCTGTTCCTGCTCCATCTTGTAGGAAAGCGGTTGCATCGGATCGACAATGATCCGCGCCAGACGGGCCGCGTCAAGAACGCCCTCGTCAAGGTCAAACGCCCAACTGCGGTTTTGCTGGGCCATCAGTTTGCGCTGCAATTTATTGGCGAGACGCGCGACAACGGCATGCAGGTTTTCGAGCCGGCGATCGAGCGAGCGTCTGAGCCGCTGCAATTCATCCGGATCACAGAGGTCCGCCGCATCAGCGATCTCGTCAAATTCCGTCGTATAAGCAGAATAAGCGGCGCCGGTATCGCCTTCAAACTGCGTTCGCAGGGAAGAAATTTTGGCGTTTTCAGTTGCGCCGTCATCTTCCTCCATTGAACTGTCCATGTCCTGTTCGGACATTTCCGTTTCGCTGTCATCCGCGTCGCCGGACCCCGGATCGTCCGGCATTTCATCCGCGCCGGTTTCATCGTCGGCGTCATCGCCGTCGTCATCTGAATCGTCTTTGTTTGACTCGTCGCCCCGCTGCTGATCGTCAGTGTCTTCATCGCCACGGTCATCGTCATCAAGCTCGAGATCGCGGATTAGCGTGCGAGCGAGGGCGGCGAAGGCTTCCTGGTCGTCGAGACTGGCGGCGTCAGCCAACGCATCAAGCGAATCGCCGGCTTTCGATTCCAGTTCCTCACGCCAGGTATTCATGATACCTTCCGCGGAGCGGGGCGGGGCGCGGCCGGTCAGTCGCTCGCGCAGCAGCAGGGCGGCCGCATCGGCCATGGAACTCGCGTCCGCCGTGTTCTGACGGTCATAAGCTTTGTCGGCGATGATTTTTTCCAGCGACGCTGCGAGGTTATCGCCGACGCCTTTCAGCGCCATCGCGCCAATCGCTTCGCAACGCGCGTTCTCAAGCGCGGCGAACACAGCCCGGGCCTCGGCGCCATTCGGGGAAAGGCGCGCATGCGCCAGGCTGTCATGATGTGCGAGCCGCAAGGCGGCCGCATCGCTCTCCCCGCGCGCAATCGCGGCGCTATTGTCGTCAAGGATCCGCGCCGGCAGCGGAATACGGGCGGAATTGCCCTGAACCGCCGCGTGCTCGCCGCCGAACCCGACGTCCACATCGCGTTGGGCCGAAAGGGCTCGCGTCGAATGCAACAGCGCTCGCTTAAACGCTTCCCGGATCTGTTCCTTGTTGATCATCCGGGCCTTATAGGCCGACCGGATTAAAAGCCCAAGACCTCATGGCGCCTGCATGACGCCGGTGGTCAAGAGGCGACGGCGGCCTCATGATGGGCCAAGGGCAGGCGGAACTTAATGTGGCAATTGTTGCCGTGGTTTTCCGCCCAGATCTCTCCGCCCATGAGCTCTATGGATTTGCGACTGATCGCAAGCGCGAGGCCGGTGCCTTCCTGGTCCATTTCCGTGTGCAGCCGCTCCAGCGGCAGGAACATGCGCTCGGTGTCCTCGGCAGTGACGCCGCCGCCATTGTCTTTGACGCCGGCGACCAACGTGTCGCCATGAAGCTCACAGGTGAACTCAATGTGACGTTTGCGGGCGTCGCCGCCGACGCGGCTGGCGTTCAGGATCAGGTTTCGGAAGACATTCGTCAGACTATGGGGGTCAGCGAGCACTTCCGGCGCCTGAGCGAAACGGAAATCAAACCGGCAATCGACTTCCGTAAGACCGGAAAGATCAATCGCCGCCTCCATACATTCGCGCGGTGCGACGGGCTGCATCGACAGCTCGCCAATCGGAAGGCGTGACATGTAGAGAACATCCTTGATCAAAACGCCCATTTTTTCAGCGCTTCGCGTAATGGCGCGCAAGTCCTTTCTCATTGGCTGCGCCGCCACGTCTGTTATGGAGTTCTGCAAATTTTCCGAAAGTTGAATGATGCGCCGGAGAGGGGCCTGCAAGTCACTTGATGCAATGCGGCTGAACTGCGTGAGTTCTCGGTTTTGCCGACGGATTTCCTCCTGCTGCAGGCTTTCCGTCGTGATATCGTGCAATGTTGCAAGGGCCCCGAGCATCTCGCCGCGTTCGTCATAGAGCGGCGTTGCCGTGGCGTTTAGCCGGCGCGGCTGTTGGTTCGGCGCGAGAATGACCATCTCGTAGTCGGAAATCTGTTCGCCTTGCAACGCCCGAAA
>JBCBSY010000392.1:0-2576 GCA_039818925.1 Pseudomonadota bacterium
TCTTCGGCGGATTTCTGTTTGGCCTTTGGCCGGGAACGCCGCTGATCGTTGTTGCGGCGACATTAGGGGGAATGCTTATTTTTCTTGCAGCCAAAACCGCCCTTGGCGACATGTTAAGCGCCCGCGCGGGCGGTTTCGCCAAACGCATGGAACAGGGCTTTCGGGAAGGCGAACTCAGCTACATGTTCGTTCTGCGCCTGGCGCCGGTGTTTCCCTTCTGGGCTGTCAACATTGTGGCAGGCCTGATGGGCGTATCATTTCGCAATTTCATGATTGGCACCTTTTTCGGCATCATTCCCGGGTCCTTCGTTTACGCCAGCATCGGCGCCGCAGCGGGCGCCGCCTTCGACGCAGGCGAAAACATTTCGCTCACCGGTGTTCTGTTCAAACCCGAAACCCTGACGCCGATTGTCGGGCTGATTGTCCTGGCGCTGATCCCGGTTTTCCTAAAACGCAAAAACGGGACGGAGACGAAATCGTCATGACAAAGACGGTCAAAGCGGATTTGTGCATTATCGGCGCGGGATCGGGCGGTCTATCCATAGCCGCCGGCGCCGCCATGCTGGGCCGAAACGTTGTGCTCATTGAAAAAGGCGAAATGGGCGGCGACTGCCTCAACACCGGCTGCGTGCCGTCAAAAGCGCTGATCGCCGCCGGCGCGCGGGCGCAAGACATGAGAGAATCCGGCAAGTACGGCGTCGCCGGTGTCGAACCGGATATCGATTTCAACGCGGTCATGGACCACGTTCACGGCGTCATCGCATCCATTGCCCCGATCGACAGCCAGGAACGGTTTGAAGGATTGGGCGTCGCTGTGATTCGCGAACACGCCGCTTTCACAGGTCCGCGGGAGATCGAAGCCGGCGGGCGGAAAATTCAGGCCAAGCACATCGTCATTGCGACGGGGTCAACGCCGTTCGTGCCGCCGATCCCCGGTCTTGATGACACGCCCTATTTCACCAATGAAACATTGTTTGAAAACCGCACGCGGCCCGACCACCTCATTATCATCGGCGGGGGTCCAATCGGTGTCGAAATGGCGCAGGCGCATCGCCGACTGGGCGCCGCCGTGACGCTGATTGAAGGCGACGCGATACTCAATCGCGAAGACCCTGAACTTGCGGCAATTGTCCGCGACCGGCTCACGCATGAGGGCGTGAAGCTCGTTGAAGGAGCAAAAGCGCAAAGCGTTCAGAAAACGGCAACCGGGATCAGCGTTTCAACTGACGCGCTAACGATCGACGGGTCGCATTTGCTGATTGCGGTTGGCCGCAAACCTACCGTTGACGGACTAAATCTTGAGGCAGCCGGCGTTGAATATGACAGGAGCGGGATCAAAACCGATGACAGGCTGCGCACGAGCAACAAGCGCATCTACGCGATCGGCGACGTGGCGGGCGGGCGCCAGTTCACTCATGTGGCGGGCTATCACGCATCGGTGCTGGTGCGGAACATCCTTTTCAAGATGCCGGCCAAGAACAATGAGCACCTTAGCCCGCGCGTGACCTATAGCGACCCGGAACTGGCGCAGATCGGCCTGACCGAAGCCGAAGCGCGCGCGCAACATGGCGATGACGTCAAGGTGGCGCGCTGGCCGTTTTCCAAAAACGACCGCGCCGAAGCCGAACGCGACATGGAAGGTTTCGTCAAGGCTGTCACCGACAAAAAGGGACGCATTCTCGGCGCCGGCATCGTCGGCGCAGGCGCAGGCGACCTGATTCAGCCCTGGACGCTGGCAATCACATCCAACCTCAAAATCCGCGCTTTCACCGATATGATCGCCCCCTACCCGACACGCGGCGAAGCCAGCAAGCGCGCCGCCGGCGACTGGTATGGCGAGACCCTCTTTTCAGCACGCACGCGCAAGCTTATCAGTCTGTTGTCGTTGTTTGATTGAGCGCCATGCCTGCAACCGCCCATAAACGGTCTTTGTCCACAAAACTCTTGTTGTTGACGATCATCTTCGTTTTTGTGGCGGAATTCCTTGTTCTCGTCCCGTCGATCGCCAAGCAACGCAGCGATTGGTTCGGGATGCGCTTTGAAGAAGCCTATCTTGCCAGCCTCGCGCTGGAGGGGCCACGCGAGGGCGCGCTGGAAGAATCGCTGGTGCGTCAGCTTTTTTCGACGGCGAACATTCTGGGCGTCACCATCAATAGCGACGACATGCGCATGTTGATCCTGGCGCCGGAAGTCAATCCGCATGGCGCCCCGAACATGCTGCAAGTCGATCTTACGCAGGAAAACTGGCCCGCGAAGATCGCAAATGCATGGGGCACGTTTTTTTCTTCCGGCGACAATCTCATTCAGGCAACCGGCGAGCCGCAATTTGCGCCGGGCCGGACAGTCGACATTGTCGTGTCGCAAAGAGCGCTGCGGGACGATCTTTATGTCTACGCGCGCAATATCTTTTTATTATCACTGGTCATTTCCACGGTAACGGCGGGGCTTGTGTACTGGGCGCTCAATCGGATGATTGTTCAACCGGTAAAGCGCCTGACTGCGAATATCGTCGCATTTGAATCAGATCCGGAGAATTCTGACGGGATTTTGACGCCATCCCGGCGCAGCGATGAAAT
>JBCBSY010000393.1:0-2572 GCA_039818925.1 Pseudomonadota bacterium
TCTGAATTGCCTTTTGGCAGCCTCAGACGACGCGGGCTGCTGGTCAGTGAAGTCGAAGGGCATCAGGTTCACCAGCAGGCACTCGACCAAAACCCGTTGGGGTTTTCGCGCGATTTCCGCACCTTGCTGGAATGGGGAGCTAATCAGCCCCAGTCGAAAATCGACGCCGCATACGCAGATATTCGCGCCGCAGGTGCGCGGTTTCAGACGTTGATGAAGGGGGTTGATGTGCTGGTATTGCCGACGGCGCCGCAAGGTCCATTCCGGTTCGAGGCGCAAACGCCTGCCAACCAGGCGGACTTTACGGCAATCGCGAATATGGCGGGGTGTCCCGCTGTGGCGGTTCCAGCAACACCCAATGGTGCTCCGCCCGCCTCTATTCAGTTCATCGCCAAACCGGATGGCGATCATCTTGCGCTACGAGCGGCCGCAATTTTTGAAGCAAAACGCGGTCCCGCGCCGCGTCCGCCAGCATATTTCTAGTCAGGCGGCGGGAAATTTTGGACGACGTTTCTCCAGAAACGACTTGTAGCCTTCCTTGAAATCTTCTCCCTCAAAACTGGATAGCATCAGTGTGTCAGCTTGAGACTGATCGCCTTCATGAAGCAGGGCGAACATTTTTTTTGTTGCGCGCACCGACCATTGTGAAAGACCTTCAATCTTCGCGATGAATTCGCGTGTGAAATTGTCGAGCGTTGAGTCGTCCGCCATTGCATCAAGAAAACCGATTCTTTTTGCCTTATCAGCGCTGATAATGTCCGCGGTCATCAGTAGTTGCTTTGCATTTGCTGTTCCGACCGCGCGTATGAGCCGCCGCGTATCGTCTGCCGAGTAGACGAGGCCAAGTTTTCCTGGCGTTACGCCGATGCGCGCCGATGCGGCGCCGAAGCGAAAATCGCAGGCGAGGGCGAGGGAGCAGCCTCCGCCGACACAGACGCCGCGTATGACTGCAATTGTCGGTTTCGCGCATGCCTCCAAGGCGGAAAGCCCGTCCAACATGGTCTGCGTATAGATGGCGGCGCTTTCTTTTGTTGCGTAAGCCTGTTCAAACTCAGTGATATCCGCGCCGGCGGCAAAGTGCTCCCCGGCGCCGTAAATTTTCACCACCTTGCAGTCAGGATCGGCTTCTGCATTCTGCACCGCTGATTGAAGCGCGGCCCACATTTCGGCGCTGATCGCATTACGTTTGTCAGGCTGGTCTAAAATGATGGCCTTGGCGCCGCTGTCATAACGCAAGCCTTGCGTCATGCGCCGCTCCATATGTCCGCGCCGCCGGATTTTCGGCGGTTGAGCCGCATGTGGTACTGAAACCGGTCGGGGCGGTAATGCGCCTCAATGGCCTGGACTGGTCTCGAACTCTGATCCTTCATGATGCGGAATATTTTGAGAATTGGCGAGCCGACCGCAATATGAAGCTGATCCGCGATTTCCTTTGTCGCTGCAATCGCTGTGAGGCTTTGTTCCGCCTCGGTGATCTTTACGCCTGTTTCTTCGATCAGTGTTAATAACGGCGTGGTTGCAAGTGCTTCGTCTTCATAATGAGCGGCAATGTCGAGCGGTACGTAAGTTATGAGATAGGAGAAAGGAGATCCCTCTAGATGACGAAGACGTATCGCGCGCTGGACCTTTGCAGTTTTTCCCAGTTCCAGCGCATCCGCGACCTCCTTGGCCGGCGTATGCTTTTCAACACTAAGCAACTCAACATCCGTTTGCATCCCCATCGCCCGCAGGCTGTCGAAGAGGGTGGAAAAGCTACCCCGCACCAATGGGTGCGTTGCGCCGCCGGTGACAATTGTGCCGCGGCCGCGCATACGACGTACTTGACCGGCGAGCGCCAGATCGTTCAGCGCGCGTTTCACTGTGATGCGTGAAACGTCGAAATGCGCTGCGAGTTCCTGCTCACCGGGCAGGACGCTTCCTGACGTAAACTTGCCGGAGGCGATCATTTTTTCGATGGCGGTCCGGATCTGACCGTGCAGCGGCGCCTCGCTTTCGAGGTCAAGCTTGGTTTTTGCCAGCGCCTTGCGCGCCGAGATTTTTGTGGCAGGCGCCATTGTGCCTCCATTGCCTAGCTGGCGGCATTGAATGTTGTTTTGCACACCGCGTCCAGCGCTCTAAAGAGGCTGGGCGTTTGTGTCCAGAACCGGTATAAAGATATATCATTTATGGCGCTTGGCCAGAGACCGGCGTTGAAAAGCCGCACCGCTTTAAAATATGGCCTGGAGAAAAGGAATGGCGTTGACCCTGACGGAGAAAATTCTCGCCCGCGCCAGCGGCCGAAAGGCTGTGAGTCCGGACGACATTGTCACCGTCAAGGTCGATCTCGCTATGGCTCACGATTCGAGCGGGCCCCGGCGATGGCGCCCCCGCCTGGAAGCGCTTGGCGCGAAATTGTGGGACCCGTCAAAAGTAGTGATCGTTTCCGATCACTATGTGCCAGCGGTCGATTCAGTCAGCGCCGCGATTTTAAAGGAAACCCGCGAGTTCGCCCGTGATTATGACGTTGGTCATTTTTTCGATATGCGCGGCATTTCTCATGTGGTGATGCCGGAACACGGGCTTTTAAGGCCTG
>JBCBSY010000394.1:0-2570 GCA_039818925.1 Pseudomonadota bacterium
GGGCTGTTTGCGATAATGATCGCGCCCGCCCACAAGGTCGTATAGCAGGCGCGCCAGACAGAGAATATCTGAGCGGCGCTCGACCGCCGGCGTCCGGCCCCATTCATGAAAATCGATGGTGCGCACCCGAAAGAAAACGCCGGTGCGCTCGACAAAAATATTGCCCTTGTGAAGATCGCCATGAAATTCCTTGCGGGCGTGAATTTCCTCAATGCCGCAGGTCAGCGCGTATAAGAGATTAAGCGCCTCAAAAGGCGGCATGCGCCGGCCGCGATATTCTTTCAGCAATTCCTCAAGGATGACGCCGCCGAAATATTCGCTGATCAGGCAGAAATAGAACCGGTCATCGATCCATACCTCTTCGGCGTGCAGATATTTGATGACGATGTCGCAATCGCGCAGCGCATCAAGCTTGCGCGCATAACGCACGAAGCGTTTTGATGTTTTTTCCTTTGACTGAAAGTAAAGCTTCGCGGCGCGGATCAGTCCGGTGGATTTCTCACGGATCTTGTAGACTTCGCCTTCCGTGCCGGCACCGATGCGCTCAATCACCTCATAGCGCCAGGTCAAGCGGTCGCCCTTGGATAGGCTGAAGGTGGTCGGCGCGACAACCATCACCCGGTTTTCGAAAACAGCTCCCGACCAATCAGCATCCGCCGCACTTCCGACGTGCCGGCGCCGATCTCGTAGAGTTTTGCATCGCGCAGCAAACGCCCGGTCGGATATTCGTTGATATAGCCATTGCCGCCGAGCAGCTGGATCGCGTCGAGCGCCACTTGCGTCGCCTTCTCGGCCGCAAAGAGAATGCAGCCGGCCGCGTCCTGACGCGTGGTCTCGCCGCGGTCGCAGGCTTTCGCCACCTGATACACGTAAGACTTGGCGGCGTTGGTCGTCACATACATGTCGGCGAGCTTGCCCTGCACCAGCTGAAAATTGCCGATCGCCTTGCCGAATTGCTCGCGCTCGTGGACGTAAGGGATCACGACGTCGAGGCAGGCCTGCATAATGCCGGTGGAGCCGCCGGCAAGCACCGCGCGCTCGTAATCGAGACCGGACATCAAAACCGCGACGCCTTCGTTCACGCGGCCAAGCACGTTTTCTTCGGGCACTTCACAGTCTTCGAACACGAGCTCGCAGGTGTCCGACCCGCGCATACCAAGCTTGTCGAGTTTTTGCGCCGTTGAAAATCCCTTGAAGCCCTTTTCGATAATGAACGCGGTGATGCCGCGCGGGCCTGCGTTCGGTTCGGTTTTTGCGTAGACCACCAGCGTGTCAGCGCCCGGCCCATTGGTGATCCACATCTTGTTGCCGTTGAGGATGTAGCGGTCGCCTTTTTTCTCGGCGCGGGTGCGCATCCCCACCACGTCGGACCCGGCGCCCGGCTCCGACATGGCGAGCGCGCCCAGATGTTCGCCGGAAACCAGTTTCGGCAGATACTTCGCCTTTTGCTCTTTATTGCCGTTGATGTTCAACTGGTTGACGCAAAGGTTTGAGTGCGCGCCGTAGGAAAGGCCGACCGCGCCGGATGCGCGGGAGATTTCCTCCATGGCCACCACATGCGCCACATATCCCAGCCCGGCGCCGCCAAACTCCTCATCAGCGGTGATGCCGAGCAGCCCAAGCTCGCCCAGCTCCGGCCAGAGATCGCGCGGAAAAAGGTTTTTCTCATCAATCTCAGCGGCCCGCGGCGCGAGCCGGTCCGCCGCCCAGCGGGCGACCATCTCGCGCATTTCCTCAATGACGGGGTCGAGATCAAATTTCATAAAGGCGTGTGAGTTCGAGCGCATGGCTGCGTCTCCTCCGGTGATTTATTGGTGCTTTTATGCGTTCCTTAGCGCGCTAGGGCGCGGGCGGCAAACGCTTCGACAATGCCTCAATGTCATTGCGCAATGCGCTGATTTCGCGCCGGATCGTCCGTTGGCCGTCTATAACACTTTCAACGACCGGTTCGCTATCTTCCTCCACAACGCGGACCACAATCGCAACAAACAGGTTAAGCATGGTGAAGGTCGCAATCAGCACGAAGGTCAGAAAAAAGATCCAAGATCGCCGGTGCGTCTCGGCCACCTGGGAGGCGATATCCGGCCAGCCTTCCAGCGTCATCACCTGAAACAGCGTGTACATGGACTGGAAGACATCGCCAAAAAGCGCCGGATGGGCCGGGCCATAGAGGTTCGAGGCGATCACCGCAAAAACATAAACAATCAGGGCGAGCACGACGCCGACAGACGCAATGCCGGGAATGGAATCGAGCAGCGCCGAGACCACCACTCGCATGCGCGGGATCACGGTGATCACTCGCAAAACCCGCAACACCCGGAAGGCCCGCAGCGCCGCCAGCCCCGACGTCGCCGCCGCGATCGAAACAATCACAATCAGAAAGTCGAAAATGTTCCAGCCATTGCGGAAATAGGCGAACCGCCAGGCGATGATGCGCAGGCCAATCTCAATCACAAAGGCATAGACGATGATGCGATCGATCATGGACAGCCACGGTTCCGCCATCGCCTTGACGCCCGCAAAGGTCTCCGCCCCGAGGATCACTGCATTGGCGATGATCAACGCCAACA
>JBCBSY010000395.1:0-2566 GCA_039818925.1 Pseudomonadota bacterium
CTCATCATTGATAACTACGATTCGTTTGTGAACAATCTTGCGCGCTATGTTCGCGAGGCCGGGTGGGAAACAAAAGTCATGCGCCATGACGAAGTCGCCACCGAAGATTTCATCGCCATGGCGCCGGCCGGGGTGATCATTTCGCCCGGCCCGAAAACGCCGACAGAGGCGGCCGGGTCAATGCAGTTGCTGAGCGCGCTGGATCCGCGCGTCCCGCTTTTGGGCGTGTGCCTCGGGCACCAGGCATTGGTTGAGAGCTTCGGCGGCGTGACGCAGCGCTCCAGATTTCCCTTGCATGGGGAGGCCAGTGAAATTCGCCATACGGGAAGAGGTCTTTTTCGCGGATTGCCCTCGCCCATGATGGCCGGGCGTTATCACTCGCTGATTGCTATTCCCGACTGCAATGGCCCGCTTCGCGAGACGGCCTGGTCTACTGAAGGCGAGGTGATGGCGGTCGTCCATCAGGAGCGGCCATGGTGCGGCGTGCAGTTCCATCCGGAATCCTTACTGACCCCCCACGGTCGGGGCCTTGTGCAAAACTTTCTTTCCCATTGTCGTGCAGAATGAACAGATGACCTATTGGCTGAACGGTGATTTCAAAGAAGACACAATTGCGGTCGACATCACTGACAGGGGATTTTTGCTCGGCGACGGGCTGTTCGAAACACTGCTTGTGATCGACGGCGCATCGGTTTTTCTCAGTCAGCATTTGCAACGATTGCGTGATGGTTTGAGCGCGCTGGGTTTTCATGCGCCGCTTGGTGGGTTGAATGTTGGGCAAATCATCAACAAGCTCGCAGTCGATAATAATGTCGCAGAGGGCGAAGCGTCTGCGCGAATCACAGTAACCCGCGGCGCCGGCGCAAGGGGGCTCGATTATCGCGACAATCAAGTTGCGACAATTCTGATCACACTCGGCGCTTATGCGCCAAAGCAAACGGAGCAGCCATCGCGTCTTATCATCGCCCGTCAGCGCCGATGTGAACAGAGCCTTTCCGCGCGATGGAAGACGCTCAACTATCTCGACAATACAGTTGCCCGCAATGAAGCGCTGAAGGCAGGCGCTGACGATGCGGTAATGCTGAATGGCGCGGGCCGTGTCGCGTGCGCGTCCGCAGCGAATGTTTTCGCCATTCACGACGGTGCGGTGATGACACCGCCGATCAGCGAGGGCGCGCTGCCGGGCATTGTACGGGCAAGGCTGTTGTGTTGCGCGCGTGCAGGCGGGGTGCAAATCACGGTGGCGCCCGTCACGGTCGAAACGCTTTCGCGATCGGCGCTATTCTTGACCAACAGCCTGATCGGCTTGCGGGCGGCCTATTTCAGGACGGGTCACGACGCCCAAGCGCAGGAAATTCTCCAATCGTTGCAATCATGCTATGCGGAGATGATTGTCGAGAGTTTGAAGAAGCAAGATCCATCGTGAAAGCGTTTTCCCTGACCGATAGCCAGATTGCGCGCATTGTCGGCGCTGCGGCGGCTGATGAGTTATCGCGCCGTTTCAACCGGCATGTAGATTTCCTGACGACGGCGTCATGGACGGGTGAAACCGTGCTGGGGCGCGGCGGGGTTGCGCTTGACGAGGTTGAAAAGAATGCTTGCGCGCGCCGCGCGGCCAGCCTCTTCGGGCTTGACGAGGCTTATTTGTTGTCACGGCCTGCGGAAACCATTGCCGATTGGGCCGCCAGCCTTGCAGGCGCTCTGAAAGAAAGTCAGACATCGTTTTGTTTCAAGCCGGCGGCGCGCAGCGGCGAAGATATTGCGTATCCCCACGGCGCGGATGAGATCTATCAGGACGCCGCCGCTGCTGCGAATATTCTTTACGGGCGCCGGCGGCTTTTGTCTTTTGTCGCGCCGCATAGTCTTCTGGGCTTCGAACTGTCCATTGCAACGCCAAACCTGCTGGACATTGAATCCGTCGATGCACGCAGAATGACGCCGGAAACTTTGTCGAAGAGCCTGTTATTCGGTGATGTGCTTGTCGCAACACCGACTCTCTGGCGCTATATGATGCAGGAGAAAGTCAAGGCGCCGGACAACACCCTGGCTGTATCGTTCGGTGAACCGATGACGCCAGCGCTTGCGGTGGAGATGCGCAAGAGCGGGTTTGGGGTTTTGCGCGAGCTTTACGGATCGACTGAAACGGGTTTAATCGCGTGGCGGGATACGCCGGGAGAGGCGTTTGTCCTCTTCGATCACTGGCGCAAAGACGATGACAATCTTATGCGGCGCATGCCGGACGGAACGCTAAAGCCGGTTGAGGCGATGGATAGCCTCAGCTGGAGCGGCGAGCGCGAATTCTTGCTGCAGGGGCGCCGCGACGGCGCCGTGCAAATCGGCGCCGTCAACGTTTTTCCAGATGCGGTCGCCGCCGCCTTGCTTGATGCCAACGAGTTACCTGACGAACCCGATTTCACCTGCGAGCGTTTGCCCGGCTTTTTGAAGAACGCAGAACTGCCAATCATCCAATCCAGTTTGCCGTTGCTGGAATATCCTCATGACGTGCTCCGCTATCATGTGGCCAATATGAAGGAAAATCTGGCAGGCAGAATCCACCGCGGTTCTT
>JBCBSY010000396.1:0-2563 GCA_039818925.1 Pseudomonadota bacterium
AAGGGGCCCGTCTCCTCAATCGCGACCGTCGGGCGCTGCGTCGCGCGGTAGAGGCCATAGGCCGCCATCAGCGCGAACACCACGGTCAGGAAGACCCACCAGCCATTCGGCCCAAGGCGGCTCGGCTCCATCAGCACGCCGGTGACGACCGGACCGAGCATCGCGCCGACGCCGTTCACCAGCACCAGCGCGCCGCTGGCCGCCGCCATGGCGGCAGGTCCCACGGTAGCGGTTTACGTCATCAGCGCCGCGCAGTGGCGCGCCCACGACATGGGTGATCGGCGGATCGCCTTCCAGCTGCGCGCGCTGCGCGCAACAGACTGTTCGGCCCGGTGATGGTCACGCGCTGGTCTTTTCGAGTCCACTGCGCAGGCTTGCCAAACGCATCAGCAAGTCCTTCCATGCCGGCCTGCACTTTTTTCGCGTCTGCGGAGAGCAAAAGATCACGCGGCAGCGAATGACGCTCCGCCACGCCACGCAATTCACGTTCAAACACATAACCGCCTTCGCCGTCCGGCGCGCCTTTCCAGCCGCGCTCAAATTCATCGGCAATCATGTCGAGGCGTGTCGCAACTTTGTCCGCAAGCACCTGGGCATCATCGCCATCCGGCGCTTCGCTCAGCGCACGAGCAAGCGCCGCCTGCACAATGATGTTGCGGTCAAATCGCAAAGGAAACTCATCAATGGCGTCGCGCACTTTGCGCGCCTTGGTCACAAGGGTCGCCAGATCAGGTCCTGCAATCGCCTCTCCATTATCCAGCACTAGCGACGCTTCGCTGATACCCTCAGCATAAAGATGGTCTTCAAGCGCCGGATCATCGAGCAGATACTGCTCTGATTTTCCACGCGATATTTTGTAAAGCGGCGGTTGCGCAATATAGAGATGGCCGCGGCGGATGATCTCCGGCATTTGACGGAAAAAGAAGGTCAACAGCAGCGTTCTAATATGCGCTCCGTCAACATCCGCGTCAGTCATGATGACGATCTTATGGTAGCGCAGCTTGTCCGGGTCGAAGTCTTCACGGCCGATGCCGGTGCCCAGCGCCGTGATCAGCGTGCCGATTTCCTGGCTTGAGAGCATCTTGTCGAAACGCGCGCGCTCCACATTCAAAATCTTGCCGCGCAAGGGCAGCACCGCCTGATTTTCGCGGTTGCGCGCCTGCTTGGCGGAGCCCCCGGCGGAATCACCCTCGACAATGAAGAGTTCCGACCGCGCGGGATCGCGCTCCTGGCAGTCAGCAAGCTTGCCGGGAAGCGAAGCCACATCAAGCGCGGACTTGCGCCGCGTCAGTTCGCGCGCTTTGCGCGCCGCTTCGCGCGCGGCGGCGGCTTCGGCGATTTTCTGTACGATCTTGCGCGCCTCGCCCGGGTTTTCTTCAAACCATTCGCTGAGCTTTTCACTGACGGCGCCCTCAACCACTGGGCGAACCTCCGAAGAAACGAGCTTGTCTTTGGTCTGTGAGGAGAATTTCGGATCCGGCACTTTGACCGACAACACGCAGGTCAGCCCTTCACGCGCATCATCGCCGGTGAGAGTCACCTTTTCTTTTTTGGCGATCCCCGAACTCTGCGAATAGTTGTTGATGATCCGCGTCAGCGCCGCACGAAAGCCGGCAAGGTGCGTGCCGCCATCGCGTTGCGGTATATTGTTGGTAAAGCAAAGAACTTTTTCGTGATAGCTGTCGTTCCACCACATGGCGACATCGACGCCCAACCCGTCGCGTTCAGTCGCAAAAGAAATCGGCATGCTGAGAAGCGGTGATTTCGCCGCGTCAAGATACTGTACGAAAGCTTCCAGCCCGCCTTCATACAACATTGCCTCCGTGCGCGTTTCCACATGGCGTTTATCAATCAGCTTGATCGACACGCCGGAATTCAAAAACGCAAGTTCGCGCAGGCGGTGCTCCAGCGTATCGAAGTCAAATTCCGTGCCGGTGAAAATTGTATCTGACGGTAAAAACGTGACTTCCGTACCGGATTTGACCGCGTCGCCGACAATCTCCAGATCACCCTGCGGTTCGCCCATTTCGAACCGCATGAAATGCTCTTTGCCATTGCGGCGGATGCGCAATTCCAGATATTCCGACAGCGCATTCACAACAGAAACACCGACGCCGTGAAGCCCGCCGGAGACTTTGTAAGAGTTCTGGTCGAATTTCCCGCCCGCGTGGAGCTGGGTCATGATGACCTGCGCAGCCGACACCCCTTCTTCTGCATGAATGTCCGTGGGGATGCCCCGGCCGTTGTCCGTGACCGTGACCGAACCGTTTTCATTGAGGATCACTTCAACGGTGTCGCAATAGCCGGCCAGCGCTTCATCGATCGCATTATCAACGACTTCATAGACCATGTGATGCAGGCCCGAGCCGTCATCAGTGTCGCCGATATACATGCCCGGCCGTTTGCGCACGGCGTCGAGGCCTTTCAGCACTTTGATCGAGTCGGCGCCGTAATCATCACCCCCGGCGGCAGGCGGGTGGTCTTCGGGTGGAGTTGTCGCGGCGTTTTCCGCCATGGGTCTTGTCTTTCTTTTTTACGTCAGTCGTATTTCGTGAATGGCGCC
>JBCBSY010000397.1:0-2550 GCA_039818925.1 Pseudomonadota bacterium
GGTCGCGCCGCCGGTCGAAGCGACAGAGGCAAACGAGGCCGCTGCTGCCCCTCACGAAAAAACTCAAGGGAAGTATGCGCGCTCGGCCTTGTCGGAGGACTACGCAAAAATTCTTGGCCGACGCATTGAAAAAGCAATGCGCGAAGACGCGCTTTATCTTGACGCAAATCTTTCCCTACAAAAGCTGTCGCGGCATGTGGGCGCGCCGCCCAATCTCGTGTCGCAAACACTGAATGAAGAGATTGGCTCGACCTTCTTCGACTATATCGCCCATTGGCGAATCGAAGCGGCAAAGCCGCGCATCCTCTCGGGCGATGGTTCAATCCTGGCGATCGCGCTGGAGGCGGGCTTTAACTCGCGCTCAACTTTCTACAAAGCATTTAAGCGTGAGACCGGTATGACCCCGAAAGCATTCCACGAAACCAAAGGAGCGCGTGATGAGAAGCCTGGATTGGTTTCAATGAAAACGCCGCGATCTCATGTCAGACCGGGCTTCCAGGTCAGCAATGGCGTGGAGGACTAGCAAAGATCGATCGGCGGGGCGTGTTGGCGGCGCCAGAGCGGCGGCGGTGACAGCGGGATTACGCCGGCGCAGCGTGGATGCGCAGCATTTTTTGCGCGAGATCAACTATTCGCATCGTTTAAAACGCTAAGATGGCGCTGTCGTGCGATTGCAGGGCGCTTTCACGAGCGCACCACTGTAGATGAGCGCTGCGCAGGGCCTATATACATGGTAAACTGACGGTTCAAAAAGCAGAGGGACAGGAAACATGACAGCGGCGGTGAACGATCTGAACCCTTATCTCCACGGCCTTTACGCGCCAGTGAAGGAAGAGGTGAGCGCGCAAGACCTGCCAGTCATTGGAGAGATCCCGCGCGACCTGCACGGCGCCTATTTCCGCAATGGGCCCAACCCGAAATCGCCGCCGCAAGGCATGCATCACTGGTTCGACGGCGACGGCATGCTGCATGGGCTTTGGTTTGAAAACGGCAAGGCCCGCTATCGCAATCGCTATGTGCGCTCGGAAGACTTCAACGCTAACGGGTCGTCACAGCTCAGCGGAATTTTTGAGCCCTCTCATGACGTTGCCGGGCGCAGCGTGGTCTATAAAGACACCGCCAATACGGATGTAATTGTTCATAATGGCCGGCTGTTGGCGCTTTGGTATATATCGGGCCAACCGGTTGCGGTGGATATAGAAACACTCGAAACAATTCGTACCGAGAATTTTGGCGGGAAGCTGCCAGGCAATGTGTCGGCGCATTCAAAAGTGGACCCTGACACCGGTGAGCTCGTATTTTTCGACTATGCGCTTTATGAGCCGAAAATGTGGACTGGCGTTGTTTCGCCTGCTGGTGAGCTGACGCAATTTCAGGAAATTGACTTGCCAGGGCCGCGCCTGCCGCACGATATGGGCATGACTGAAAATTATGTGATTTTGCACGATCTGCCGGTAATCTTTTCTGACGCTGCAATCCGCAATCGCATGTGGCAGATCCACGTTGCGGATCAGCCGACCCGGTTCGGCGTTGTTCCCCGAAGGGGCGGCGCGCCAAAATGGTTCGATTTCCCGACATCCTACATTTATCACGTTATCAATAGTTGGGAGGAAGGCGACGAGGTCGTCATGGCCGCCTGCAAGATGGTTCCGAATGGTCTGGAACCGGATCCCAAATTCGGTCCCTATTCGGCGATGGCGGATGTTCTGGCCTTGCGTGCGCAACCGTTCTTGTGGCGCATGAACATGAAAACCGGCGAGGGTCGCGAGGAACAGCTCGATGACGCCTTGTCGGAGTTTCCCGTAGTGAACAACGCCGTTTCCGGCCGGAAGACGCAATACTCCTATCACGTCATATTTGATGATTGCGTTGAGCAGCGTTTTTCGGGACTGCGCAAATACAATCTTGAGACCGGCGTCAGCGAACGGCATGACTTTCCGAAAGGCGTTTTCGGGTCGGAGCCGGCGTTTGCGCCGCGGCTGGGCGCCATTGAAGAAGACGATGGCTGGGTGATCAGCTTTACCAGCGATTTGGAGGGCAATTCGGAGGCGCATATCATCGACGCCAAAAACTTTGCCGGTCCGGCCATCGCAAAAGTACGATTGCCGCAAAGAGTGCCGGCTGGTTTCCACGGCACATGGGCGCAAGGCGTTTAAGACAGCGTCTTTTAAAATATACCGGCGCTTGTTCTGCGGCTTGCGTCATCGGTTTTCTGTCTTGCACTGTCCCTTAGGGACAGGCTTAGTTGACGGCCCATGACCAGGAAAGATGAATACCGAACAGCGGGGGAAACCGCCAAGCTCTTGGGCGTGACGATGAAGGCGCTCAAGGTCTATGAGGATCGCGGCCTTATCACGCCTCAACGCACTGAAGCAGGTTGGCGGGTCTACGGACCGGAAGAGGTAGAGACAATAACCAAAATTCTGGCGCTAAAATCGGCAGGATTTTCTTTGTCCGACGTGAAAACGCTGCTCGAGGGCCGGCTTACCGTTAAGGATGCGCTCGAAAAGCAAAGCCACATGCTAAGGCGGCAGGCCCAGGCAATCGAAA
>JBCBSY010000398.1:0-2550 GCA_039818925.1 Pseudomonadota bacterium
TTGACGACCTTCGCGTGGTGGAGCTCAAGCGCCAGAAACTCAAAATCAAGGATCAGCTGGAACAACTCCGGGCGCAGGACAAAGCGCTGAACTGACCACGATCGAACGCTGAATTGAACGGCAACAAATGTCACGATGATCTTATTTTGTTGCAATGAAGTGCGGCGCACCGCGGGTGCGCCGCTTGTTTTTTCTGCATAAAGAATACGGAATGACTAATGCCTAATCGATCCGTCGTAATTACCGGCGCCGCCCGTGGCGTCGGCGCCGCATGCGCTCGGCGTTTTGCCGCCGATGGCGCACGCTTGCTATTGGCTGATCCCGATGAAGATGCCGGAAAAGCGTTCGCCGCCGAGCTGAAGGACACCGGCGTTGAAACCGCTTTTGTCCATGCGGATGTATCGAACCGGCTCGATGTGCACAATGTCATCGCAGAAGCGCTCGACGCTTATGGCTGCATCGATGTTCTCGCACACACCGTCATGACGCAGTTTTCCGCGCCGTTTTTGGAAACCAGCGAAGACGATTTCGATCGCATCGTCGCCGCCAATATTCGTGGTGCTTTTTTGATCAACCAGGCGGCGGCGAAGCAATTCGTAAAACGTATCGAAAAAGGTGATGCGCCCGACGCACCCGGATCCATTGTCAATATCGGTTCCGTTGAAGCGGTCACGGCCGCCGCCGATCATGTGGCCTTCGCCGCATCGCAAGGCGGCCTGCACCAACTGACGAAGGCGGTCGCCATGGCGATGTCGCCATATGGCGTTCGCGCCAATCTTGTCGGTGTCGGCGCAATTAAAGGGGAAATGGAGGAAACGGCGCGGGATCAGGAGCGTGAGGCGACGCCGCTCAAGCGCATCGGCGACCCTGACGAAGTAGCCGAAGTTGTGTTTTTTCTTGCCAGCCCAGCTGCTTCTTATGTGACGGGGCAAACGGTTTATGTGGATGGCGGAAAGCTTGCGGCCAACACCCGTGGACCGAAAAAGAAGAAAAAAGCGGAATAGCCTATTCTGCGCATCGCGTTGCGTGTGCTTGCAACGCTTAGTTTTCCTTCGATTCCTCGTTGGCGCTGAAGTCCGCAAACACCTTTTCGAGATCGATCTTTTTCTCCGCTTCTGGCGCATCGCTCGTCGCCGGCTCCTGCACCGGCTCCAGCGAGGGACCTTCGGAAGCAGGCTCATCCTTCATCATCTTGGCGCGTTTTGCAGCAGCTTTGCGGACAACTGCATCAAGATCCATTTGCGTGCAAAGCCCCAGACCGACCGGATCGCGAGGCTGCAGGTTTGCTGAATTCCAGTGCGAACGATCGCGCACGGATTGAATTGTGGTCTTCGTCGTGCCGAGCAGCTTGGCGATCTGTGCGTCAGAGACTTCCGGATGATTGCGCACCATCCAGGCGATGGCGTCCGGACGATTTTGCCGCTTCGATACCGGCGTATAGCGAGGCCCTTTCCGGCTCTTCTCCGCAACGATGGTTTTTGGACGCGACAATTTCAGCTTGTAGTTTTCATCGTCCTGACCTTTTTCGATCTCTTCGCGCGTCAGCTGATGCGTGGTGATTGGATCAATGCCGCGCACCCCGGCGCCAACGTCCCCGTCAGCAATGCCCTTCACTTGCAACGGATGCAATCCGCAAAAGTCAGCGATCTGGTCAAAGCTCAGCGAAGTATTGTCGATAAGCCAAACGGCGGTGGCTATCGGCATCAGCGGACGGTCGGCCATGTCAGTCTCCAAGTCATATCCCAAAAGCCTTCGGGGCGGCCCGCCTCTCGGAGAGCCGCGCTAACCGCCGGATTTTCGGGGAAAGCGTTTCGTTAACGCGGGATATAGACCGTTTGGGCCCTTGCGCCAAGGCGCGATCAGCCGGTTTTGAGGACGATTTTGCCAATATGGCCGCCTGCTTCCATAAGCCGATGGGCCTGCGCCGCCTCTGAAAGCGGGAAAACCTGATGCAGAACCGGGCGGAAGCGGCCATTTTCGAGGAGAGGCCAGACTTCGGACTGGATAGCGGCGGCGAGCCGCGCTTTGTCAGCAAAAGTTCGCGCTTTCATGGTTGAGCCGGAAATCCGCAGCCGTTTTCGCATGATCATGAAAATATTGAAGGTTGCATCCGCCCCGCGCAAAAACGCGATTGAGACATGGCGCCCGCCGGGATTCAGGCAAGATAGGTTTCGCGCAACGAAATCACCCCCGGCCATATCGAGCACAACATCTACGCCGCCGGCTTTTGTTATCTCCTCATCCCAGTCATCGTCTTCATAGTGATAAGCGGCGTCAGCCCCAAGCTTCAAACACGCCTCACATTTTTCAGCTGCGCCTGCTGTCGCAATCACTTTTGCGCCGAACCCCTTGGCGAGTGCAATCGCGGTAACGCCGATCCCGCTTGTTCCGCCATGGACCAGCAAGGTTTCGTTCGCCTTTAATTGTGCATCGTCAAAGACGTTCGCCCAGACCGTGAATACGGTTTCCGGCAGGGAAGCCGCTTCTTCAAATGTCAGTCTTTGCGGTATAGGCAGGCAGGAACCTGCATCAGCCACGGCGAATTCCGCA
>JBCBSY010000399.1:0-2550 GCA_039818925.1 Pseudomonadota bacterium
TGGAAAAATTTCTCGTGGATGTCGCAAACATAGAGCGCCGCGGCGGAGTTCAGCGCGCTGTTGAAGCTCGTCAGCACCGCCGCCGCCATCATGGCCGCAAAGGCGCCGGATAGCCAGACAGGCAGGACATCGCCGACGATCCGCCCATAAGCGGCGTCTCCGATGTCACCATAGAGCTTGTAGGAAATGACGCCCGGAACGGCGATGATCAGCGGCACAATCATCAGCCGGATGCCGGCGGCGGCGAGAATGCCTTTTTGCGCCTCCTTCAGCGACGGCGCGGCCATAGCACGCTGCGTAATGGTCTGGTTAAAGCTCCAGTAAAAAATCTGGATAAAGATCATGCCGGTCAGCAGCGTATGCCATGGGATGGGGGAGGCGTCGGGCCCAATCAATGTGAGCCGCTCGGCCGGAATGCCGGAGAGATCGAAGTCGATTGCGCGGAATGCGAGAAACACCACGAGCAGCCCAAGTCCCAAAAGACCAATGCCGCTATAGGTGTCAGAGACAGCGACCGCCCGTAGCCCCCCGAACACGGCATAGGCTGCGCCGACAATTGCGAAACCGGTTGCAATCAACAAAAGCGGCGCATCGACATCAAACATCGACATCATGAACAAAGAGCCGGTGTAAAGCATGATCGGCAGATAAATGAACAGCCCGCCGAGCAGGAACAGGCACGATATCATCGCGCGAAGCCCTTTGCCGCCCAGCTTTTTTTCTAAAAGCTCGGTCGTCGTTGTGCACTGATATTTATAATAAAGCGGCACAAAAACGTAAGCCAGCAGAACCAGCCCGGCGACGGCCGCAAACTCCCACCATGCCAGAAGCAACATCTGATTGCCGTTCATGCCGACAAGTTGGTCCGTCGATAGGTTGGTGAGCGTAATCGACCCGGCAATGTAAACCCATGACAGTGATCCGCCAGCGAGGAAGTAATCCTTGTTATCGTCCGCTGTGTGATAGCGCGGCGTTCGACATTTCAGATAGGTGGCGACGCCAATGGCGACGGTGATGGCGACAAAAACGCCGATCTGAATGTGGGAGCTGTCCATGGCGTTTCCTGATTGGCGTTAATGGGATTTTGTATTGCGTTTCCACGCAGCGACGCCAGCGGGTGGCAGCTGGCGCTCTCCGAGGATGAAGCTTGCATCTTCGGGAGCGACGTTTTCGAGAATTTCGTTGGATTCCGGGCCGTAATTGAAGACGAATTCGGTGTCGCCGCGCCGGCGCCGGCGGAGATCTTCAGGGAGGAAGACGGGCGCCAGCCCCGCTTCTTCTGCAAGACTGAACAGCAGTCCGCCGAGAAAAAGCGGCTCCGGCACGGTTGTGAGATAAAGAATGTTGTTGTTGCGATAAAGCAAACCGCCTTCATCGCTTCGCGCCAAGGGCGCCAAATCTGTTTCAACATGATCGAGCCAGGCCCGGCCTTCCACCGGCGCATTGTTCAGCGTTCCCTTCACCCGATAAAAATCCGGAAAGCTCTCCGAGCGAATAACATTTAACGGTAACAATGTTTGCAAAAGTCCGGGCGCGAGCGCCTCCGGGATGGACAGCGAGAGCGTTTTCGATCCGCTCCGCGGACCAAACAGGACCGGCGCTTTTGTTTCGCGCAGCCGTTCAATGAAGCCTTCATCGACAATGGGCAGGGACGGCACAAGGATCAGGGCGTAGCCGCCAAGCGGCGCCGAAGGTGAAATGATATCGATGTCGAGGCCGAGCCGCCGCAGGCCCGCATACCATTCAAAGACAAGCGCCGGGTATGACCACTCAGCGCCTTGCGGCTGCGCTTCGAACAGCCAGTTGGCCTCGTAACTGAACAGAAGCGCAACACGCGCCTTGCCGCCACTGTCCTTGTCGAGCGCAAGCGCCTTGAGGTCTGTCGCTGTCTCGCGCGCCTCTGCAATGCCGGGCGCTGCGGCGCCGTTAGGGCGTTCCAGGCCGGCATGCATTTGTTCCTGCGCGAACGGCGCCTGGCGCCAGCGGAAATAATTTACCGCCTCGCCGCCATGAGCAAAGGCTTCAAGCGACCACAGACGCACCATTCCGGCAAGCGGCGCCGGGTTATGCGGCGCCCAGTTGACCGCGCCGGGCTGTTGTTCGAGCACCTGCCAGCGTCCGCGCCCGCAGGCCCGGTAAAGGTCATGGTGAAACGCCGCGATGTCCGGGTGACCCTGCCGCAAATAACGTTCCTTGTCTGATGCCGGAAAAGGCGCGACATCGAGAAAGCCGATCGGGTAGCTGTCCCAGCCGACGGCGTCGAGATCTTCGGCCAGCGCGAAGTGATCGAAATCAAAGAAGAAGCCCATGAAATTATGGATGATATCGCGCCCCGGCGCATATTTCCGGATAATTTCCGTTTGCTGACGATTGAAGCCGATCACCTGATCCGATGAAAACCGATAAAAATCGAGGACGTGCGACGGGTTCGGTTCCGTCACGGTCAGATTGGGGAGATCAATCTCTTCAAACGACCGGTATTCCTGGCTCCAGAAGACATTCCCCCACGCTTCGTTCATGGCCGCGATGTCGCCATAGCGCGCCTCAAGC
>JBCBSY010000400.1:0-2545 GCA_039818925.1 Pseudomonadota bacterium
TCAGAAATATCGATGGCTTGTGTTTCAAAATTGCGCTCGAGTATTGCCGCGGCGCGATCAAAGGCTTCCGCGATCTCTGGTTCCACTTCGACAGCATCACCCCATTGGCCGACGCCAATTCTCAAATCGTCGCCGTTTCCTTTTATTCTGCTGCCTGAAATCACAGGCAACACCATGGATAGGTCTTCTACATTTAAGGCATGTGGCCCAATGTGATCCAGCGTTGGCGAGAGATCGACAAGTCCCCCCGCAGGCACAATTCCATATGTCGGTTTTATTCCGGCAACGCCGCAATACGCGGACGGAATGCGTACGCTGCCCATCGTGTCTGTTCCCAGTGCAAAAGCGCAAAGGCCCGCCGCAACCGCCGCACCCGAACCACCGGATGACCCGCCGGGCGTGCAGTGTTCGTCCCATGGATTTCGGCATTTTCCAAAAAACGGATTGTCTGTGGTTGCGCCAAGCGCGCCTTCATGCATGTTGAGGGTGCCGACTGCGATCGCCCCCGCCGCAGACAAGTTCTTGACGACATCCGCGTCAGTCTTGGCAATACGGGCGCCATAGGCGCCGATACCTCCATGCCACGGCAATCCCGTTACCGCGATATTGGATTTAACGCCGTAAGGTACGCCATCAATCTCCGAATTTGGACGGTCTTGACGCCACCGCTTGGATGCCTCTTGCGCTTCTTTTCGCGCCGCCTCCAGGCGCAAATCAAGAAAAGCGTTCAACTGCGGATTGAACGACTGAATGCGTTCCTCATACGCCGCAAGCGCTTGCGTTGGCGTAATGCGTTTTTCACGGAAAGCCGTTGACAGACCTGCAACGCCGAAGCTCGCAATGTCACGATGATTCATCACTTAAACCGTTCGTCAATCAGCCTGATGGGCTTTTGCCGCACTTCCGTTTGGGTAAGTGTCGCCAGCGCGCCAGGCTCAACAAGCTTAACGATCGGGGCGATGCCAATGCGCTTTTTTAAAAGCTCCATGAAAGACTGTTCGATGGATTCGGATTGTTCACGAGTTTCCGCCATCACAATAAACTCATCACGGCCCGCCTCATCCCGCACCACCTTGCAGATAAAATCTCCGGCGAATACAGACTCTTCCTCAAGGATCGGTCCCAGCGCCTGCGGGAAAATATTGATACCGCGGATTTTCACCATATTGTCAGACCGGCCCAAAAACCCCTCAATGCGTTTGAAGGAGACGCCAATCGACGACTTATCTTTGATAACGCGGGTCACATCATGTGTATTAAAGCGAATGATGGGATAGATATCGTCCTTGTAAAGACAGGTCACGACCATGTCGCCTTCCATGCCATCTGTCACTTGCTCATGAGATTCAATATCGCAAACTTCGAGGAACTGCGCGTCCTCCATCACGTAAAGACCGTCCTGATCAGGCCCTTCGCCAGCAATCGCGCCCGTGTCGCCCACGCCGTACCAATCAAAACACTGCGCGCCGCCCCAGCTTTCCGACAAGCTTGCCTTGTCCTCCCGGCCGAGATGTCCTGAGATCATCCGAATATTGATGTCGCGCCCGGGTTCAATGCCGCTTTCACGTGCAACGCTGGCGAGCTTCTTGATGTAATCGGCAAAACCGACAACGGCCGTCGCGCGGAAGTCGCGCATGAGTTCGACCTGCCGCGCCGAGCGCGTTTCAACACCTGTGCCGGCGGGCATAAAAATCGCACTGGTCCAGTGGGTGACGGCTTCCCGCACATAATGACCGCCATTAATCAATCCGTGACCATAAACGGAATGTACGACATCATCAGGACGCAATCCCTGGAATCGGTACAAGCGGCCAAGCAACAGATTCTGGGCCTCGCGGCTTTTTGGCCCAAACAGCAGCACTTGCGGCGTGCCGGTTGTGCCGGATGTGGTGTGAAAAATAACCGGGGGTTTCTCCCCCGGGCCGTATCCCTCAAAACCGGCGAAGTCACCGATCGGCGGCGCGTGGGCAATCGATTCCATGATGTCCTGCTTGTCGAACACGGGCAGCCTGGAAAGATCATCTAACGAGCGAATATCGCCTTCTTCAATCCCTTGAGCGCCCCAAAGCCGCTGATAGAACGGCGTCGCCCACGCCCGTGCGACACAACGCAGGAACAACCGGTTTTGCCGGGCGTAGAGTTCATCTCTGGAAACAGAGGTTGCAAATTTCAAAAACGCATCGCCTATCGGATGATCTTCTTCAAGCGCCTTCCAGTCCACGGAATTGAAATAGGTTTTATGTCCATCCATCTACTTTTCCTCCAAACCGGCCGCGAGCCGCGACAGCTCGGCCGCGTTTGGTCTTGTCTCCAGCTGATCAACGGCATTGATCAGCCTCTCACAAAGCGCTGGCTTCGGCTGTCCGAATCCAAAAGCGATACAGTCTTTGAATTTTTGAAAATGTGCGGTGGCGCTCAATGGATCGCCCGGGGATCCAAAGAGTGCGGCGATTGTCGCAGAAGCGGTTCTCAAGGATGGCCGGCCCGCGTCGGTGACAATCGCCGCACTCTTTGGATCCCCGGGCGATCCATTGAGCGCCACCGC
>JBCBSY010000401.1:0-2535 GCA_039818925.1 Pseudomonadota bacterium
GCGTGGGTCTTGCCTTGCCAGGCCAGAACCGCGCGCAGCATTTCCTTGGTCGAGGTCTTGCCGGCGCTGCCGGTGACGGCGACGCGCTTTCCAAAATTTCTAAGCCGCGCCGCTGCTGCAAGATCGCGCAAGCCTTGCAGCGTGTCGCCGACAACCAATAAAGGCGCGCCTTCGGGCGCATCCTCCGGCGCGCGCGCAACCAGTGCTGCAGACGCCCCTGCTTCAAACGCGTTATTGACAAATTCGTGGCCATCGCGCGCATCGCGCAGGGCGACGAAAATATCGCCTGGCTTGATCGTACGGGTATCGATCGAGATCCCGCCTGCGGCCCATTCCTCCGCTGTCCAGCTTTTCGGATCACCGCCACGCGCGCACAAGGCGCCGCCGGTCGCCGCCGCAGCTTCGTAAGCGCTCCAGAGTGTTTTTGCAGTTGGCATCGTCATCTCCCGATCTCTTCCAGCCGCCGGGCAAGCGCCGCGGAAGCGACCGCAGCGTCGTCAAACGGTAATAGCTGATCACCCACCTTTTGTCCGGTCTCGTGCCCCTTCCCCATGATAAGAAGCACGTCCCCCTCGGACAGCATCGCGACTCCCGCCGCGATGGCTTCGCCCCGGTCGCCGATTTCGCGCGCGCCGGGACATCCTTTCATGATTTGCTGTCTAATCGCCGCCGGTTCTTCCGTGCGCGGATTGTCATCGGTGACAATGACGATGTCAGCGTTATCTTTCGCCGCCGCGCCCATCAGCGAACGCTTGGACTGGTCGCGGTCTCCTCCGGCGCCGATGATTGCAATAACGCGGGCCTTTGCGTGCGGGCGAATGGCCTTGAGCGCCGTCGCAACAGCATCCGGCGTGTGAGCGTAATCAACGAATACGCCCATTGATAGAACTGACGAGCCGCCGTCCTGACTGCCGACACTCTGCATCCGTCCCGCAGCGCCCGTCACCGTTCCAAGTCTCGACATGACAGCACTGGGCGCGGCCCCGGAGGCGATGACAATACCGGCGGCGACTAGCAGGTTCTCGGCCTGAAAATTGCCAATCAGGGGCGTATCAATCTGATAGCGCGATGCGCTCGCCTCAATTTCAAGTTTGAGCCCGGTTGCATGTGGTTCACACGCCAACAGTTTTAAATCACTTCCCTTTGCGCCCGTGGTGAGATTAGATACGCCCCGCTTGCGGGCGCGATCTGCAATTGCATCAGCGCCTTCGCCGTCCATGTTGATGACGACAACACCGTCACCCGCCAGCAATTCATCGAACAGGCGCGCCTTGGCGGCGAAGTAGTCCTCGAACGTTGGGTGATAATCGAGATGATCCTGAGTGATGTTGGTGAAGGCGGCGATCTTGAATGTCACGCCATCAGCGCGAAACTGGGCGAGGCCGTGGCTGGAAACCTCCATCGCCAGATGGGTAACGCCCGCATCCGCCATCTCCTGAAGAGTTTCATGCAAGCCGACGGGGTCCGGCGTTGTATGAATGAGTTTGCGCTTGTACTTGTCCGCCTCGGCGCCAAGCGTGCCGAGGCTGCCGGCCGAACGATCAAGCCGCGACCACAATTGCGCGGCGAATCGCGCCGTTGATGTCTTGCCATTTGTCCCGGTTATTCCGGCGATCGTGTCCGGCTGCCGCGGATAAAATCGCGCGGCCATCTGCGCCAGACGCTTGCGCGGCTCGTCATCAAAAATAATCGGTAGCGTGGATTTTGCGCCTGTCTTTGCAAGGATCGCAGCGGCGCCCTTTTCCTCTGCCTGCGGAATAAATTTTGCACCATCTGCATTCATCCCCGGCAGGGCCGCAAACAAAAATCCGCGCGATACGGCGCGGCTGTCGGCGGTGAGCCCGGTGATCTGCGGGTCCGGCGAAACGCTTTCGCTGGCGAGCTGCGACAATCTCATGGCGCACTGCCCTCGGATTCCGACGCAGCAACAGGGCTGTCGACAAGACGCGCCTCACGACGCAAAGGTGGCTCTTTGCCGGAAACAAAAGATGCAAGCGCCGCATCCTCCGTAATCGTGGGCAGCCCAAGCAGAGGCGCAGCGCGCTCGACAAACCGTGCGAAAGCCGGCGCCGCATTCCAGCCCGCCGTCGCGTAACCGTAAGTTTCTTCCAGCGGCTGAGGATTATCGAACGAGATCAGCACTGCATAGCGCGGCGCGTATCCCGGCACAGCGCCCACAAAGCTCGAGATGCGCGCGTTATCATCATAGCCGCCCAGTTCAGAACGTCGATCAGCGGTCGCGGTTTTGCCAATCGGGTAATAGCCGGCCGCCTCCGCATAACTCGCCGTGCCGTCGGTGATAACGCGGCGCAGAATACGGCGCATGGACGCGCTGGTGTCTTCACTGAAAACACGGCGCTTCTCCACATTACGTGGCGCAGCAAGAAAAGTCGGCGTCACGTACTCGCCGCCATTCACTACAGCTGAAAACGCGGCCAAAAGATGCAGCGGCGTTACAGCAATGCCGTGACCGTAGGAAATGGTTGCGGTCTCAACCGGTCCCCATTGTGGCGGCAGTTCCGGCGCACGGTTTTC
>JBCBSY010000402.1:0-2530 GCA_039818925.1 Pseudomonadota bacterium
TAACCGTGCCGGAGCCTCGAATGATCTCGATCAGCGTATGGGACAAGGGGCTCGTCGGCGCCGTGGAAAAGGCCGTCCGCGAAGCTGGCATTGGCGTTAATCCCGTTGTTGACGGACAAAACGTTCGTATCCCTATTCCTCCGTTAACGGAGGAGCGGCGCAAGGAGCTGGCGAAAGTTGCGGCCAAATACACAGAGCAGGCGAAGGTCGCCATTCGCAATGTGCGCCGCGAGGGCATGGAATCGGTGAAGACAGCGGAAGGTGGCGAAGACCAGCAGAAGAAACTGTCGGAAGATGTCCAGAAACTGACCGATGAAATGATCAAAAAGGCGGACGAATCCTATGCCGCCAAAGAAACGGAAATCATGCAGGTCTGACCCCGTGCGTCATTGAGGCCCGCAAAGCAGGAAGAAGAGTTGTTAGTGCGCGACATCCGGCGCCATAAAGGCTTAGGGACGGGAGCAGGCTTGTGAGCGCCTCGACCGCGCCCTCTTTGACGTCGCAAGAACATGGCGATGTGTCTGCGCCGCGCCATGTCGCCATCATCATGGACGGCAATGGCCGCTGGGCAAAGGCTCGCGGAATGACCCGCACCGAAGGGCACAGGGAAGGCGTGGAAGCGGCGCGGCGCGCAGTCGAAGCCGCGCGGGATCTCGGTCTCACCTATTTGACGCTTTATTCATTCTCGACCGAAAACTGGCGCCGTCCGGCTGGGGAAGTCCGCGACCTGATGGGCCTGTTGCGCCAGTTCATTGTCGATGATCTGCCGCGGCTTAAGGAAGAAAACTGCAAGGTTCGCATCATTGGCGATCGCGAAAACCTTTCCCCGGACTTGAAAACGCTTGTTCATCGCGCAGAGCGCGAAACCCGCAAGAACACGGCCTTTACGCTGCAGATTGCATTCAACTATGGTGGACGCGACGAGATTACCCGAGCGGCGCGCGCAGTGGCGCAAGCGGTAAAGACCGGCGCGCTGTCGCCGGATGAGATTACCGAAGCCTCGCTCGCTGGCTTTCTCGATACCGTTGATATTCCTGATCCGGATCTGGTCATTCGCACCAGCGGCGAAAAGCGGATTTCGAATTATCTCTTATGGCAGGCCGCGTATGCGGAATATGTTTTTCTCGATGTTCTGTGGCCTGATTTTACGAAAGAGGTGTTTGCCGGCGCAATTGAAGAGTACTACCGCCGCGAACGCCGTTATGGCGGCATCGGCGCACAGTAGCGCCGGGCGCCATGGCTTCATCTGTCGAAAAACTTGACGCCTCGCGTTCCGCCTCCGCCCGCGCGCTGACAAAGCGCATTCTGTCGGCCCTTGTGCTCATGCCGCTGGTCATTGCGGCAGTACATGTGGGCGGCGCAGTGTTTGCGGCGATGGTCGCTTTCGCCTCCATCGTGATGCTGTTCGAATGGTCGCGCATGGTTGAGCGGCGCGCCTTCAGCGCCGCATTTTACACCCTTGTTTTCACCTCTGCGGTGTCGATGTATTTTGCCGCCGCCGGGGCTTTTGGCGCCGGTCTCATGACAGCGGTGCTGGGCGGCGCCGTCGCCGCCTGGCTTGCCAAGCGCGATACCGGCATCGGCGTGTGGTCGGCGCTGGCGGCGTTTTACATCATTATTCCTTGTATCGCGCTTGTCTGGCTGCGGCTTGATGCGCCCTGGGGCCGGGAGATGACTTTCATCCTTTATGCCGTTGTGTGGGCTGCGGATACCGGCGCCTTCTTCTTCGGCAAATTTATCGGCGGTCCGAAGATCAGCTACGCGCTATCGCCGTCCAAGACCTGGGCGGGGATCGGCGGTGGCGTCTTGGGGGGCGGCCTGATTGGCGCGGCGGCGGGCGCATATTTTTTCGGCGCGGGCGCTTTTTTTGTCTATTTGGTGATCGGAGGCGCCCTGGGGGCGGCGTCGGTTCTGGGCGATCTGGCGGAATCAGCTTTCAAGCGGAATTTCGGCCTGAAGGACATTTCCGGCTTCATTCCAGGCCATGGCGGCGCCCTGGATCGCCTTGACGGCATGATTTTCGCCACATCTGCGATGACGGCGGCGCTTCTTCTCTATATGATGATGAAAAACTTTCAGGGGTGACCATGGGGAAGGGTTTCGCGCCAGAGCAGGGCTCAGGGCGGCGCATCACGGTTTTGGGTTCGACTGGATCGATCGGCGAATCGACTCTGAGCGTGCTTGAGCACGCCAGTGCGCTTGGCGAAGCGGATTTTGAAATCGAAGCGCTGACGGCCAATCGGAATGTGAAACGGCTAGTCGAACAGGCAAAACAATTCCGACCAAAATTTGTAGCCCTCGCTGATGAGAGTCTGGGTGAGGAACTGCGCGCCGCCTTAGCTGGAACGGGCATCGAAACTGGCGCCGGTAAGTCAGCTGTCGAAGACGCGGCGGCCCGAGACGCGGGTTGGGTCATGGCGGCGATCGTCGGAGCGGCGGGCTTGCACCCAACGCTTAAAGCGGCGAAGCGTGGCGCTGACGTCGCCTTGGCGAACAAGGAGTGCCTGGTCTGCGCTGGCGAGGTTGTGAT
>JBCBSY010000403.1:0-2529 GCA_039818925.1 Pseudomonadota bacterium
GCCGACGATGCGGCCTTGTTCGATCAATCGCTCCGTTTCCGGATCAAGTGTCGGTAAAGACTCATCGTCGCCGGCGCACGCTACCAAAGCCAATATAAATAGGGCAACGATAAACTTTCTCATACTGACGTGCGCATTTGTCGCTGACGTGGCGAATCTCCCGAAACTAAAGAACATAGTGCCCTCCTCTAGCGATTCTGCAGGCGGCGCGCTCTGAATTCGATGGTCGCGACAAACATCCAGATCAGTACAAAGATGAAGCCCAAGCGCTGGATTAAGCCTTCGATAGAATAAAGGCGATAGCCGGTTGCGATGGTGATCCAGAAGGCGACGCCGGGCAGGTTCGCGAGAATGCCGGTCATTAGCGTCGGTGTTGCAAAAGTCCGCCACTGGCCGTCTCGGCGCATGGCCCCCCAGAAGAAGAGCGGCGCGAGCGCGGAGAACATGCCGCCGAAGAGCGCTGTGATCATGTGAATACGACCGACCGGGGTTGGCTCCGCTAATACGTTTCTGCAATCTGGATTGCAGTGAAAGAGCGCTGCCCCGATAAAACCACCGCCGCCGACAATCAGGCAAAACGCCCCGGCTTGCGTCAGCCAACCAGGCGAGAGCCGGCGCCGTAACCCAATTGCAAAAACGATGATGAGCGAACCGGTCACGCCGACGCCGAGATTGAACGCCAAGCCGCGTGCGCCCGGAACGCCGCCAAGGGCGCTCATGGTCATGGTGAGATGGCTGTACCCCGGTTCTAAGGCGCCGAGAACGAGAATGAGCGCAAGGTAGAATGGAAGAGCGATCAGGCCTGCATAATTGGAAAAGCGAACCCAAACACCTCTATGCATTTGGCGCCGCCATCGCTTGGCTCAATGCATCGCTCGCTTCAGGATCATGAGACGCCATGATGACGAGATCCGGCAGGTTTTTCTTCAATGCCCGGACACGTGCATAGCTTTCACGCAGTGTTTTGGCGTCTCCCGTTCCGGGAACCTGATCCTGAAAGATGAGCGCCGGTTCATAGGCAAGGTCCCCAATGAGCAAGATCGGCGGCAAGCCGAGCGACCGCACCAGCATCGACATTGACCCCGGCGTATGACCGGGCGTCGGCAACAAAACCATAGAGCCGTCGCCCATGACATCATAACAACCGCCGAAAGGCTCAAATAATGGGTCATCCGTTGACTGAAATTGTACCGGCCGCCAGTTCGCACTCGGAATCTCAATGTGTTCGCGTAAGATCCATTCATGTTCCGGATGCGGATCTGAAAGTTGCGCCCATTCCCGCTCGCTCACCAATAATTCCGCTTGCGGTATATCGGCGATACCGCCCACGTGATCAAAATGTAAGTGTGAAATAACAGCTTTGCGAATATCCTCGGCGGCAAAGCCAATGTTCTCAAGCTTCTTTCCAAGCTTGTCGTCCGGCGCGATGTCAAAGCGAAAAATCCTGTCCACCAAAAACCGGCCGATCGCCTGCGAAATATAGTTCGGGTTGGTCTTCAATGCGGGATCTAACCCGGTGTCGAAAAGCACAAGTCCGTCTTCGTGCTCAATTAGAAATACGTTGATAGGCAGGTCCACCCAACTGCGCGAGGTTAAAGCCCAAAGCAATCGCGGCATCCAGCTGCCGTAGCGATGCTCTTTATGTTGCGCGCCCGAGCCTGTGCTGAAAACGTGAACAGTCTTAATCTTGGGTTTTGCCAATTGGTCAGGCTCAGTAGTGAGACTAGGCACTTTGTTATCCCCGCATATGCATGAACACTTTTCGATCAACGCTAGCCGCTGACAGCAAGCCGCCCATCAGCGCGCCGGGGATGCCGGGGCAAACCACGTCCTGACCCGTCAGGAAGAGGCCCGGAACAGGCGTCTTGGCCCGCAGGGCGTCGCACATGACACGTTCCGGCGTCACATCGAGCCCATAGAAGGCGCCCTCACGGTGCCCGGTGAAGCTGACGGTGGATAAAGGCGTCGCCAATTCCTGATAAACGACGAGCTTGGCGAGCTCGGGGAAGTGACGCTCGAACATCGCCATCAGCGTGTCTTCGGCGCGGCGCTTGAAGTTAGCGTAATCCTCGCCGCGCTCGCCGGCGGGTTGATCCGCCCATTGCGCGACGGTGGACCAGTCCGCCCACACGATGAGCTGGCCCGTATGCCTTTGCTTCGGGCCGGGATCATGGGCCGGGTTCTTCAGCGAACCGAAGCCAACAGTCATTTGAGGCGGCGCCTCGTCTGGCGCGTTAGACCAGACAACGTCAGTGTCACCTGTTGGGAAAATCCAATGGTTCGCCTTGGTGGCGCCGGCCGCTTCGATATCGCCCTCAAAGCCGAGGAACATATTGAAATGCGCGATGCTGGAAGGCAGCGCGCGTATTTCAGTGATCCAGTCTTCATGCCCGCAATTCTCAGGCAGGAGCATGTCGATGGTCTCGCGCGCACCGATACCTGAAATCACCGCCTTCGCTCTGTTCTCTTCACCGTCACTCGTAGAAGACGGAAGGGTGGTCGGTGTTCGGACGAGTGACGGTGAAGAGA
>JBCBSY010000404.1:0-2523 GCA_039818925.1 Pseudomonadota bacterium
AGTTGGTAGAGCATCGGTCTCCAAAACCGAGGGCCGGGGGTTCGAGTCCCTCCGCCCCTGCCATCTTTCTGCAGGGATTCTTTAGCTCTATTGCGAACAAGCGATGGCAAGCCGTTGGTTAACGGGCGCTTTCGTCTGGATTCGTGCTGTGAGATAGGCGATGCTGACGCCAGCGAAGCAAGTTGGTTTAGCCTGGCGAGAGCGGTGCGATGAATATGCCTGGCCTAAGAACATTCGTTTTTGCCCTATCCGGTGCAGCTGCGCTTGCCTGTGCGCCGCAGTCGGAAGCGGAAAACACCGCAGCGGCGTCCGAGACCGAGTCCGTACGCCCCCTTGCACAGATCAACCCCTGGGGATCGGCGCCTTATAATATTGAAGAGCCCTACCTCAATATCATCCACGCGAGCCGTATGCGCTGGCATGGCGACGGATGGAAGACGCAGGATCTCCTCGATCGCGGCGTCATTAATCCGCATACGGGCATTCCGAAGGTCCTTCCGGACGGAAAATGGCTGACCAGCGAACTCTATATGACGGGCAACAGTCCCGCGATGGCGATGCAATGGGACGGCGAATGGATTTTGGACTGGGAGGGTGACGCTGATCTCTGGATTGCACATTTGCCGCGCGACATGCAGTGGCGAACAAAAAACCGGATTGAATTCACCGTTGACCACAAGCGCGGTCGAACCAATCTCGTGGCGATCCAGATTCGAAGAATTAAGGGCGAGCTTTCCAATCTGCGGCTTTATCGAAAAGAACATGCGGCGCGCGTTGAAGCCGGTGAATTGTTCAACCCAGAATTTGTCAGCGCCATTGCGCGTTACGATATTGTGCGCACAACCGACCTTCAAAGCGCCAGTACGGCGCTGATCCGGTCGGTCGATGAGTTGCCCGGGCCGGAAGCGCCGTTTTGGGGCAATGCGGCGTGGGGCAGCCAAGACCGCGTGCGCCACCCCTATCGGTCGGCACCGGTCGAAGCGATGATGGCGCTGGCGATGGAAGCGGATGTCGCATTATGGACTACGGTTCCGATTACGCTTGGCAATCCGCTGGATTTCCACGATCCGTCGGTAGTTCGCCCGGAAAACACTTACTGGGCGGGTGCATACCGCGCCCAGTCCCGCGGCCGGATGGCGGAAATTCTGGCGAGCGAAGAATGGGATCGCTACGCTGATCATTTTGTCGCCAAGTTGATAGAGACCGGATATCCGGAAGAGCGGTCGCTCTACGTCACCATCGAAAACGAAGTCTGGAATTTCGCCTTCCAGTATTTTGCCGCAGTGCAATATGCCATGGCGATCGCCGAAGGCGTCGGGCCGGCGCTCGGTCATAATGACGGCAATCATCGTTGGGGCTATGGGGTCGTCAGCGCCCGCTGGAAGCTGGCGCTGGACGCTGCGCTGGAGCGGGCCGGACGCCGTCAGAATGTCATTTATGTCATTGAAAGCCAGGCGGGCTTTATCTTTACGACGCCGCCAGCGCTGCAGGGCGCAAAAAGCTGGATGGAGGCGCAAGGAGAAACCTGGGCGGATCACGCCGGCGGATTTGGCGTTTCTGTGGCGTCCTACTGGGGCGATGTTTCCGCCTATGAGGCGGCCAAAGACGCCAAGGATGTGGAAACCTTCACCAATGCGGTTGCAGAGCACCTTTTGACCGGGGGCGAAAAAGCGGCCGGATCACTGCAGCAGGTGCTCTACAATTTTCGCGCTCACGCCAATTTCGCCGCCGAATACGGGGTGAAATTCATTGGAGCCTATGAAGGCGGATCACATCTTTACAACGCTGAGGACGTTCCGGACGCCTATTATGACGCGTTTATCTGGGGGGAGGACGGCGCCCGGGTCAATCGGGCGGTCAATGACGCCCTCGCGGCTGAGTTTCCTGGAATTATCCTGTCCAATTATGCGCTGGAGGGGCCCCGTGACGCGCCCTGGTTTGAAGGCTTTGCCGGCGATGACAATCCCTATAAACGAAGCTGGGAGCCCTATTTACGGCCGCCGGCAGCTCAGGACCAATAAGACAGGACGGCGCAAATATACCGCCCCGCCGCCTTGACGCGCCGGTGAAAAAGTTTACGTAGAGCGGCATCTTCCAACAGTATCTGGAGATCATCAGCGCGGAAGTCCGCGCCCGCGGAACTGTGTTCGGAAGCCCGAAATTTTTTGGCGCGAAGGCGGCGAGATATGGCGAAGCAGAAAAAAACCGGCGGCGACGCGCCTGTCATCGAAGGCAAGGCGACCGAGGCGAAAAAGAAAAAGAGCACGAGCCCTTTTGAATTCATTCAGCAGGTTCGAAACGAAGCCGCGAAAGTCACCTGGACAACCCGCAATGAAACGCTGGTGTCGACCATCATGGTGCTGATCATGGTGGCGATCATGGCGCTGTTCTTTTTTGGCGTTGATCAGGTCCTGCGCTTTACGGTTTGCAATGTCTTGCCAATCGAATGCGTCGCGCCCGGCAATTAATCACGTTTAACGAACGGAACCACAGCCATGACGACCAAATCATTTGGTCGTCATG
>JBCBSY010000405.1:0-2521 GCA_039818925.1 Pseudomonadota bacterium
CATGTCAGGAGGGTCCGGTACGCGGTTGTGGCCGCTATCGCGCCGCGCACGCCCGAAGCAATTTCTAAATCTCGTCACCGGCGATGACCAGCGGCTTGCGGAAAGTTTTTTCATCGTCATGGAGCCGGCGCACCGTCTCCTGAAACAGCGACCTGTCGGTGACAAGATTTAGAAATTGCTTCGGGCGTGCGCGGCGCGATAGCGGCCACAACCGCGTACCGGACCCTCCTGACATGATCACCGGTTGGATTTTCATGCTCGCTGACCTGAGGTTAGCGCCGCATCTGCTTCGGCGACGGCTTCGAACACATGATAGAGCACGCTTGCTGGAACGTCTTTTGCGACAGGTTTGCCGCCGGCGTCAAACTCATCGACCCACAAGCCGGGTGTCTGCGTATCGAAATAGGTTTCAAACAACGCATCCACGAGCGCGACAATGCGCGAAGACGTGGAAAGGGAAGGATCCGTCGCAAGCAGGATTGAAGCGCGGAGATACTCTGTTTGCGGCCAAAGGCGCTTAGCGCCACGCGTCGCTTGACCACTAAGTGAACGCGCATTGTCCGCGAAGCCGAAAAAGTCAGGATCGCAACCAAGATCGCGCGCCTGCCAGAAAAGACGTTTTGCGAGGGCGCTATTGTCGCTGGCGTTCAGCTTGTCATAAGCGTGGAGTAGCCAGACCCATTCAAACATATGCCCTGGTTCGATCTGTGCGTTGTCTGATTGCGGATGCCAGTCATTATCGAAAAATTCGCGCAGTACGCCTTCCTCTTCATTGAAAAAAGCGGTGCAGAAAAGCTGGTGGATCTGCTTTGCATAGTCGCCATAGCGTTTATCGTCGGTCACGCGCTGAAGCGCCAGAAACGCCTCGAATAGATGCATGTGTGGATTTTGCCGGCGCGGGAGCTCCTTGCGGTCGCTCTCCAGCCAGCCGCCATTCGGCGACGCCAGTTCGCGGTCAAGAAAAGCGACTGCGTTGTCAGCGAGCGCGAGCGCTCGATCGTCTTTGGCGGCTTCCCAGCGTGATGCGCAGGCGAGCAGATGAAACGCGTGATCGTAAAGATCACGCCGGTCGTCAATCACGGAACCTTCAGCGGAAATCATATGAACGCAGCCGCGCGCGCCGTCATCAGGACAGGCGGTTGCAAGATAATAATCGAACCCCTTGGCGGCGAGCGCCTCGGCGCCGTCATGCCAGCCCCGCAACCCCGCCTGACTGAAAGTGTGAATCTGGCGCGCCTGCGCCCGTACGCGCCGGGGCCGGTCACTGAGCGGCGTTCCCTCAAAGTCTACCGCTTCGTGAAAACCGCCGCGTGCGAAGTCATAACCGCGGTCCACCCAAAAGGGCAGCGCGTCATTAAAAAACCAGCGCCGAAAGCGCAGCAGGGAATTCTGGACTTCGCTCATTCATTAACTCTCGCCGCAAAACCGGAAAAATCACGGCGGTTCGTTAACCTTAGGCGGGGGCGCTTACTCAACCGTTACCGATTTGGCCAGATTGCGCGGCTGGTCCACGTCCGTACCCTTGGTTGTTGCCGTGAAATAGGCGAGGAGCTGGACCGGTATGGCGTAAACGATCGGCGCCAGCATTGGGTGGGTTTTCGGCGCCTCAATCGTCGCCCAGGCCTTGTCGCCCGCTTTTGTGATTCCGTCCTTGCAGGAAATCATCAACGCCTTGCCGTCCCGCGCCATCACTTCCTGCATGTTGGAAACAGTTTTCTCAAAATGCGCGTCCATGGGCGCGACGACAGTGACCGGCAGATGCTCGTCGATCAGCGCTATGGGACCGTGTTTCAGCTCGCCTGCAGCGTAGCCCTCTGCGTGAATATAGGAAATTTCTTTCAGCTTCAGCGCGCCTTCAAGCGCGATTGGATAGGAAACGCCGCGTCCGATAAAAAATACGCCTGTCGCTTTTGCTATGTCGCGCGCGATCGCCTCGATCTTGTCGCTTTCTTTTAGAGCCTCTGCGGCAAGGCGCGGAATTTCAAGCAACCCGCTGACCAGTTCTCTTTCTTGCGTTTCATCAAGCGTTCCCCGCGCGCGTCCTGCAGCGATGGCGATGCACGCGAGCGACACAAGCTGGCAGGTAAACGCTTTGGTTGATGCGACCCCGATTTCCGGCCCCGCCGCCATTGGAAAAATAATGTCTGCTTCGCGGGCGATCGTCGACTCCGCGACATTGACCACGGTCGCAATTTGTTGGCCATTGGCGCGGGCTTCGCGCAACGCCGCCAATGTGTCCGCCGTTTCACCGGACTGCGAAATAAAGAGCGCGCCGCCGTGATCGGTCCAGGGCGTGTCACGATAGCGCAGCTCTGAAGCAACATCGATTTCGATTGGCAAGCGCGCCCATTTTTCAAACCAGTATTTCGCCACCAGACCCGCGTAGAACGCTGTGCCGCAGGCGGAAATCGTCAACCGGTCAAGCGCGGCGAAATTGAACGCGCCGTCCGGCAGTCTTACAGTAAGCGCCGCCGGGTTCACATATCGCGATATGGTGAGTCCGATAACATCAGGCTGTTCG
>JBCBSY010000406.1:0-2518 GCA_039818925.1 Pseudomonadota bacterium
CTGCCGGCTGCTGCGATGAAACCGGGACACGCGCATCAAATTTGCGGACGCCGAAAACGCCGCCCTTGCCATCCGTCATGCGGGCAAAAATAGATACGACCACCGCATCATCGCCCGACACATCAAGTTCCATCCGGCGAAGATCCGTCTGAAGCACAAAGTCAGACACCGGAATGGCGTAGCGGTCGCCCACCCCCAGGATGCGCCCCGTGTCCTCGAATGTTTGAATCAGCGCTGTCTGAAACAGCCGCGGCGCGCGGTCCGCCCATTCGCCGCCGCCGAGATATTCAATACGGCCGGGCGCGGCGCTCACCGCCATGCGGACCGAGTCATAGACTCGCGTCGCGCGCGGCTCGTCCACCACTAGCGAGAAATCAAGCGGCGCGCCCTGAAGCGTTTGAATGTCCGCCGCCGCAATATGATAGCGCGGCTTCGCCGGGGCCGCCTCCGGCAAAACTGAAACGCACGCTGTTCCTGTGAACGCAAAGCCCGCCGCCAATAACTGCACGAAGCGTTTCATCATTATTCCTCTCCGGCATATTCAGGCGCGCGCTCGCCAAAGAAATACGCGTTGGGGTCGCGGTCAATTTCGCGCAAGACAGCGTTGAGCGTGCGCATCAGGCGCCGCGCTTCGGAAAGCGCCGGCGCCACCTGTCCGAGACCCTGGTCAGCGAAAACGCGGATCGATGACCGGTTTTCGTCCGTGATCGCCCGCAAGTCCGTGATGAGCGCCCGCGATTCAGCAAGCAACGCATCCACCTCTTCCATGGTCGCCGGCGCGTCGTCCTCAAAAAAGGTTTGCAGGCCTGTCGCCGCCGCATCAAGCTTATCGGTGACCTGCGCCAGGTCCGTCGTAATGGCGTTTATGTTGTCCAGCGTCGCAACAATGTCGTCTTCGTTCTCAGCAAGCGCGCCGGTCATGGTTTCAATATTCGCAATGATCGCCGAAATGCCGTTGATGTTTTCGTCCGACAGGAGCCGGTTCGCCTGCGCGAGCACATCGCCTGAGCCTTCGAGAAACGCGCCGAAGCCCGACATATCCGCAGAAAGCTGCGGGACGCGATCTTCGCTTGCCTCTTTCAGCAATGGCGCATCAGGGCTCCCACCCACGAATTGAATGATCGCGAGCCCGGTGAAGCCGACAAATTCAAGTTCGACCTTGGTGTCGGTTTTGACCGGCGTATCCTTTTCGACGCGCACGCGCGCGATGACAATCGACGGGTTCACCGGGTCGATGGTCAGCGTGTCGACTTCGCCTTTTTGAATGCCGTTGAAACGCACGGCGGCGCCGACCGAAAGGCCCGACACCCGCTCGGTGAAAATGATATCGTATTCGTCATATTCGCGCTGGGTCTGTCCGAGCCAGAGAATAAACAAAAACCCGGCCGCAACGGCGCTCAATACAAACGAGCCGATAACCACATATGGCGCGCGCGTTTCCATCAGTCCCCAACACCCCTAACTCGCCTTTGCGGAGAGCGCCGCCCGGCCCCGGGGCCCGGCAAAATATTCCTGGATCCACGGGTGGTCGGCGCGGCGCACCTCGTCGAGAGGTCCGCACGCAATGACGTGCTTCTCGGCAAGCACCGCCACCCGGTCGCAGGTCGCATGGAGCGTATCAAGATCATGGGTCACCATAAACACCGTTAACCCTAAGGATTCCTTGAGATTGACGATCAGATCGTCAAATTTGGCGGCGCCGATGGGGTCAAGGCCGGCGGTCGGTTCGTCAAGAAAGACAATCTCCGGATCGAGCGCCAGCGCGCGCGCCAGCCCTGCGCGTTTTTTCATGCCCCCGGACAGCTCTGACGGGTATTTCGCGCCCGCTTCCTCCGGCAGACCCGACATGGAGATTTTGAGCGCGGCGATGTCCTTTGCAAGGTCATCGGGAAGCTTCAAGTGCTCGCGGATCGGCGCCATGACGTTCTGTGCGACAGTCATGGAGGAAAACAACGCGCCGCCCTGAAAGAGAACGCCCCATTGCTGTTCGATCGCGTCACGCGCCTTGTCGCTCGCCTGATAATAGTCCTGACCGAAGACATGGACCGTTCCGGCGCTCGGGCGTTTCAACCCGATAATGGCGCGCATCAGGACGGATTTGCCCGTGCCGGATCCGCCGACAACGCCGAGGATTTCGCCCTGGCGCACTTTCAGGTCAAGGTCCTCATGGACGACGAAATCGCCGAACTGGGTTTTCAGCCCGGCGACCTCAATCACATGGGTTTGAGCGTTCGGCGCATCCATTAAAAATCGATCTCCAGATAGAACATCGCGAAGAATGCATCGATCAGGATAACGAGAAACAGCGCCTGCACCACGGAAAGCGTCGTACGCTGACCAAGCGATTCGGCGCTGCCTTCGACTTCCATGCCCTGGTAGCAACCGATAACGGCAATAACGAAGGCAAAGAACGGCGCCTTGATTAGCCCTGCCCAGAAATGGTTCATGATGATGGTTTCCTGGAAGCGGGAAATAAACAGCGCCGGCGAGATATCCATCGCCGTCGCCGCCACCAGAC
>JBCBSY010000407.1:0-2516 GCA_039818925.1 Pseudomonadota bacterium
CAGCAAGCTTGATGATCGCGACCCGCCAAAATCGTTCACGGCGCTCGTCGAGGCTGCGATCAAAAAACATAAACCCGAATGCGTCATCGTAACGGAACCCAGCGAAAGGCGCGTCCTCAAAGAGGTACGAAAGTGGGAGTCTGACTTTACCGTTCCAGTCGAGGTGCGCCCCGACGATCGTTTTCTCGCCAGCCACGCAGAATTCGATGAATGGGCGGAAGGGCGCAAGCAATTGCGCATGGAGTTTTTCTATCGCGAGATGCGGCGCAAGACCGGGTTGCTGATGGACGGCGATGAACCGGAAGGCGGCGCATGGAACTATGACAAGGAAAACCGGAAAGCCGCTTCATCTGACCTTTTCATGCCGCAAATTCCGCGCTTTGAACCGGATGAAATTACCTGCGATGTAATCGATCTGGTCGAGCAGCATTTCGACGACCATTTCGGCGACATCGATCCATTCTGGTATGCGGTGACGGCGGCGGATGCGCAAAAAGCGCTGGATCACTTCATCGAAAACGCCCTGCCGCGCTTTGGCGATTTTCAGGACGCAATGCTGGAGGGGGAGCCGTTCTTGTACCATTCCGTTCTCTCCGCTTACATCAATGTCGGACTTTTAAATCCGCTGGATGTCTGCAAACGCGCTGACAAAGCCTATGCGGACGGCGCGGTCCCATTGAATGCTGCGGAGGGTTTTATCCGTCAGATCATCGGCTGGCGGGAATATGTGCGCGGCGTTTACTGGCGGGGCGATGATAATTATGTGCGCCAGAATTTCTTCGGCAATGACCGTGCGTTGCCAGAATTTTACTGGACCGGCGAGACCGATATGAACTGCGTTCGCCAGAGCGTTCTGCAAACGAAGGAAGACGCCTACGCCCACCATATACAGCGCCTAATGGTGACAGGATTGTTTGCGTTGCTCGCCGGCGTCGATCCGTTTGAGGTGCATGAGTGGTATCTGATCGTTTATGCCGATGCTTTTGAGTGGGTGGAGGCGCCGAATGTCATCGGCATGTCGCAATATGCCGATGGCGGCGAGCTCGGCTCAAAGCCTTATGCGGCATCCGGCGCCTATATCAACCGCATGTCGGATTATTGCAAAAACTGCGCATATGCGGTGAGCAAGAAAACCGAAGAGAACGCGTGTCCTTTCAATGCGCTTTACTGGGACTTTCTCGCCCGCAACGAGGACAAGCTGAAAGGCAATCCGCGCCTGGGTCAGATGTATCGCACCTGGGGCAAGATGGATAAATCGACAAAGCTCTCCTATCGCGCCAGAGCGCGCGCGATCTTAAGCGGTCTTGATAAGGGTTCTGCCTAGCGCAGACCGGCAGACAATGGTTCTTGATGCTATGGCGCCGGCTCTCGAACCCAATCGCGCGGATCGTCATTCCACGTCAAAAATCGAATTCGCCAGCCTTCCTCCGCACGCGTGGCGACCATCATATAATTGCTGACCGGGACAGCCGTTTGCCAACCTTCATAAATCCAGGTCATCTGCGCACGCCCGCGCAACACCCCGACATTTCCATTGACCCAGACCTCTTTCGGTGTGCGCGTCCACTCAACAAAAGTGGTTGGAGCGTATTCAGGATTAAACCAGTGATTGCGAATAGCCTCGCGGCCAACAATCGGGTCGTCGCCATGATGGGGCATAAGCGTCGCATCGTCAGTGAATAACGCCATCACACCGTCAGCGTCGTTTTCTTTCCATTCTTGCATATAAGCTTGGTCAAGCGCGCGTAGTTGTTCCCGATCGCTCTGCTCCATCACCTCGCTTGACGGGACAGCATGGTCCAGGGGCGTCTCGACACAAGCAGCAATGGTGAAACTCGCAAATATTATCACTAGTCTGATCATGTACATTGGTCCTTCGCACGCTATGGCCGATCTTTAGTCGATCCTTATTTTTTGAAGCCTGGTCCGGCGACGCGTTTGCATGATATCCGGCCTTCCGGCCCCCATGGCGTGTCATTGGCGTAGACCTGAAGCCGCCATTCGTAACTTTCATCAGTGATGTGGTAAAAATCGATGACGTTTCGATAAGGCTGTCCATCGTCACGAACATGATCGCTGACCATCCTCATCGAGCCATCCGGCTGCCGCGACGCTGTGAATTCGCCACCGCCCCATGGCTTGCCCGCAGCAAATTGAGGAAGCAGGTTCAGGCTCGTCCACCGAACTTTCCAATCATCGGTTTCAGGGTCGACTATTCTTGTCTGCGTGCCGACGCTGTTCATTGTGGTCCATTCGTCCTGAATGGCGCGCCCGTCGAGCACATAATGCGCCTGCCAGCGAAAATCCGTTTCCAGCCTCTCATCCTTTCGGAAAGGATTCACGCCCGCGGGCGTGAATGACACACAATCAAAAACACCAACCATAAAGGCGAACTCGCCCAGCTTTTCATGCGCATCAGGGTTTGGGCGTCCCCAAGGATGCTGATCACTTCGGTTATGGGTCGGATTGGCCGATGCTTTCGACAAACCTTGGAATTGCAAAAGCCACTCTTTTTC
>JBCBSY010000408.1:0-2516 GCA_039818925.1 Pseudomonadota bacterium
CCGCTTCCAGGTCGGCGTAAGCCGCCGAGGCGTCCTTGTAAGCCGCGCGGGTTTCATCCGTCAGGCGGCCCCAGACATCCAGTTCCCAGCTGATTGATGCGCCCAGTGAGAAATTGTTAATGTACAGACGCCGGTTTGGCAGATCTTCCAGAATCCCGTCATTGTTTGTGTCGACACCATCAATGCGTCCATCGCCGTCAACGTCGACGCCGAACTGATCTTCGATATCCTGCGCCCGCAACCCGCTCAAATCCGTGCTGCCGCCGCCGGCCTGTGCGGCGAAGGTCGGATCGGTGACAATTGCGTTGCGGCGAGCGCCGGCGCTGGCGTTCAGCGTCGGCAACAGATCAGCGCGTGCGATGCGGCCGTTGGCGCGCGCCTGTTCCAGGTTTGCAGCAGCAGCAAGAAATGAATTGTTGTGCAGCAACGCTTCGTCAATCAGCCCACGGAGCGAATTGTCGTCGAACGATGCGACCCAATCACCCGTTGGCGCAGCACCAACGCTGTCGTCAGCTGTCCATGACGTCGGCGCGTCCGGCAGCTGCGCTTCGAGCAGGTCCTGATCCAAGCTTGCACAAGATGCCGCCATCAGTGCGGCCAGCGCCACGCCCCCGAATCGCATGAGTTACGCTCCTTAAAACTTTCTGGTTCCGCTTTAATTCTACGAACCGCCACGGGTTCCAGACGATGAATTCTACTTGTCTCTTGTTCGCTTGAACTGCAAGCGCGAAGCGGCGGGCGGTTCGGAGAATGCGGCGAACAGCGCTTTCCCGATGAAGTCCCTAATCAACTGAAAACATGCAGCTTTAAAATTTCCATGAACAGATAAGCCTTTTCACCCTTGAGAATAGAGCGCCTGAAAGAAAAACCGAAATAGATTCAGAATGTTGTATGGAGGCCACGGCCGGAATCGAACCGGCGTACACGGCTTTGCAGGCCGCTGCGTCACCACTCCGCCACGTGGCCGATAATTGATGCCGATCTGTGGTGCGGACCGGCGGGAAAGGGCGGACCTCATAGCGTGGCCAGGTACGCGGGTCAAAGGTGAAATATAGTGCTGCTACAGATGACGCGGGCTGCGTCGCCGCCAGGCGCGTTGCAAGCCGATGCAGCCGGATGTATGGGCTTTGCAATGTAACGACCGACAGAGGGTTCTCATGGATTTTAAAGCGGCGCGGCGGCGCATGGTTGAGAGCCAGGTGCGCACCAACGACGTGACTGATCTGCGCCTGCAAACGGCGCTGGAGACCGTTCCAAGGGAGAGCTTTTTGCCTCCCGGATTGAAAGATCAGGCCTATGTTGAACGGGAAATCGAATATGCGCCTGCAAGGGCGTTGATGACCGCGAGAGACTTCGCAAAGCTTATAGCCGCAGCGCGGCCAGGGGAGGGCGATTTGTGTCTCGCTGTCAGCGTCGGCATGGGATATGCCGTTGCCGTGCTGGCGCGCCTGGTTGAAATGGTTGTTGCGGTTGAGGGCGACGAAACGCTGGCGGCCGCCGCGCAGGAAAATCTAGTGGCGCAAGGCGTCAGCAATGCCGCAGTGCTGGCGCAGAATTGTGCGAAAGGTGTTCCCGATCAGGGGCCGTACGATCTCATTTTGATTGATGGCGTGATTGAAAAGCGCCCCAATGCGCTTCTTGATCAGTTGAAAGACGGCGGGCGGCTGGCGGCGATTTTTCGCGAAAACGGCGTTTCTCGTGGGATCATCTTTAACCGATCCGGGGACGCGATCGGAATGACTGTGAAATTCGATGCAACGGCCAAGGTGGTGGCGCCGGGGTTTGAGGCGGAAAAAACTTTCGTCTTTTAACAGGATATTCATGCAATAAGCTGCTGAATCACCTTGAAGAACGCTTGGGAAAGCGCAGATTGACAAGTGTTGCGGCCCGGCGGTTTGTCGGCATGCGATTGTCCAGGAGCCTTAGTCTTGCGGGGTTGTGTTTCAAATCTGTTTGCCGCCGCCAGTTTTGGCGCGTTGATGATGGTGGCTTCGCCGGCTGCGGGTGAGACGTTGAACGATGCGCTTGCGCTTGCCTATCAGACCAATCCGACAATTCGGGCGGAACGAGCGCGCCTGAAGGCAGTGCGTGAAACACGGGCGCAGGCCTGGGCCGGGGCGTTGCCGCAAGTGTCCGCAAGCGGCGCGTTGACCGAAGTCGACAGCTCGCAGACAACAGGCTTTCCCGATCCGGTAACGGGCGTTCCGTCGGTCCAGAATTCGAATGTTGATCTGACCACCATGACCGCTGGCGTGACCGCGGAGCAACCTGTGTTTACAGGCTTTCGCAATTACAACGCGATAAAGCAGGCGGGTGCGCGCATTCGCGCCGGCGGGGCGCAACTGATCGCAACCGAGCAACAGGTGCTTCTAGACGTTGCGAGCGCCTATTTTAACGTCCAGCGCAATATGGCGGTTTTCGAGCTGAATACTAAAAATGTGGCCGTCCTAGTGCGTCAGAAAGATATGGCGACAGCGCGCTTCGATGTTGGGGAGATCACCCGGACAGATGTTGCA
>JBCBSY010000409.1:0-2514 GCA_039818925.1 Pseudomonadota bacterium
CGATCCTGTTGATTGCGCTGGCTGGCACCATTGCCTTGATCACTATCGTTTCGATTCAAATAATCCCGTTGGTTCAGGCAAACGGGTTGCGGCTCGAATATGGGACAGCGTTCGGGTTCATGGCGCTAACGCTCTTGCCGGTGCTCGCGATGATGTTCATGAATATCAAAACAGCGCCGCCAGAGCTCACCGGTGGACGTGCGGTTCAATTGCCGGGCCTGACCCTGGGCGAAAGCCTGAAGACCTGGCGGTTCTGGCTGCTAGCGGCTTGCTTTGTTCCGATCTCCTACGCCATTGGTGCGATTATCCCAAACATTGAGCGGGTTTTGACAGCAAGCGGGTTCGGCATGAATGAAGCGGTGGGCCTTGCAACGCTAACGGGCCTTGCCGTTCTTGGCGGCCGGGTGATCGGCGGCTATCTGATTGACCGGTTCTGGGCACCGGGTGTGGCGTTCGTATTTCTGGCGTCGCCCGCCTTTGCCTTGTGGCTGCTGGGGCACCCTGAAATCGACGCCAACACAGCCACGATCGCAATCTTGATGATCGGTTTCGGGGCCGGCGTCGAATATGATTTCATGGCTTACATGGTGTCGAAATATTTTGGCATGCGTTCTTATTCCGCAATCTATGGCGCAATCTACGGGTTCTTTGCGTTGGGCGCTGGTCTTGGGCCGACAATTCTGACCCGCCTCGCTGATGCTAATGGCTGGCAATCAACACTCACGCAAGCGGCGATCATTCTGTTTGTGTCGACGCTGCCCCTGTTGTTACTCGGGCGCTATCGACGCTTCGATGTCAGTGCAGAAGAGGCAATCGCAGCGGCGGAAGAAACCGCGGATGTACGCCCGGCTTAGAGAGAAAAACTCATGACTGCCTACATGATTGCCTTTGCCAAAATTAACGACCGGCAGAAGTTCATAGAAGAATATGGCCAACCGACCGCGGACGTGATCAGGAAGTTCGGCGGTGAATATCTGGTGCGCACGCCCAAGGTCGAAACACTGGAAGGGATAATCGGGGATGGGCAATCTGCGGTGATTTCGAAATGGCCGGACGCTGAAGCTATCCGGCGGTTCTGGACCTCGCCGGAATATGAAAAACTAAAAGCGGCGCGGCAGCCCCTTGCCGATTGCAACATCTTTATCGTGGAGCCGCCCGCATGAAATTGAACCTGGTTCTATTGGCGCTATTTTCTGCTTTTGTGAACGCTGCCGCGAATGCAACCGATCCGGAGTTGCCGGGCCTTTACGCGACAGAAAAGGAGCGTTCTGCCGCTGACATTATTGCAGCGGTGCATCAGGCAGCAGGGGGAGAAGACTGGCGGCGTCCCAAATCGCTGCTCATGACCGGCTACGCCGTCATGTATCGCAGCGGCGAGGCCGTACTCTACGACGATTACAGGATGTGGCGTGTTTATGCGGCGGTGAAAGAGGACGCGCATGTGGCCGATGGTAAAGTCCGGATTGAGGGCAAGCGCAACGGTGAAACGGTTTTTGTCATCGCCTTTGACGGAAAGCAGACATATGACGCTAACGGACCAATGGCCGATCAAAGCGCGAATGCGCGCTGGGCGTCGAATTTCGGCTTTGGCGCGATCCGGCATGCGCTTGATGACGGGTGGTCGCAAACGCGCCGGCCGGACGACATGGTGGATGGCCGGCTGGCCTATGTGGTTGAACTCAAGGACCCCGCAGGCGGCGTGACGCGGTTCGCTTTTGCCCAAGATGACTACGCTATTCTCTATGTTGGTTTTGATACGCCGCGCGGCTGGCACGAGCGGCGCTATTCAGATTTTTTCACCAAGCCGGGCGTGAACTGGGTGCAGCCGGGCCGCGTGCGGCTCTATTATGATGGCGTCAAACAGAACGAAGTGATCTGGACAGACTTCACCCTGAATGGCGAGATGGACGACGGGCTATTTAAGATTCCAAAATAGCTGAGACGCCCCTGAAACTTGGCTGACTATTTCCGATAAAGAACGATGAACTCGCCCGGTTCGCCGCCGAAGAGCTTTTCACCATCCTCGTCATACCCGCGCTCAGTTTGTTTGTAGGTCGTTTCATCAAGTCGCGCTTCGGCCTCAATAAAGATGTGGGCCTGGCGGCGTGCTGAAAAGATTCGGCAGGTTTCCCGGTTTACAGCCCCGCGCCACGCGTCTTGCGCGCGTCGCCAAACCTGTTCGCACCCTTCGTCGAAAAACGGTTCGATATCGGACAGTGACATTGACGAAAGGAGGGTGGGTTTGTCCCACGCGTCAACAAACATGTCAGGGTCTTTCAATCCATAGGTTTTTTGAACGACAACGCCGTCCTGATTGATCAGCTCGATGACCCGTTGCCGGTAAACTTGCTTTTCTGGCCCGGTATTGAGTTGATAATAAAGCCAGACGCCTGAAAAATCGGGACTCTCTATGCGAACCCGGCGGTCGCGAATATCGTTGTCCGGATCATCCGGGGCGGTTTCGAAGATGTCTGTCATCATCGCGCCAAGCGCTTCGGCATCCGAGAGTGGGGC
>JBCBSY010000410.1:0-2509 GCA_039818925.1 Pseudomonadota bacterium
CCTATAAGGAACCCCGCGAAGTTGTCTGGATGCTCGGGGTTTTGATCTTCCTGCTCATGATGGCCACCGCATTCATGGGTTATGTGCTGCCATGGGGTCAGATGTCCTACTGGGGCGCGACGGTGATCACGAACCTGTTCTCCGCCATTCCGATTATCGGCGATGACATCAGGACCCTGCTTTGGGGTGGGTTCTCCGTCGATAATCCGACGCTGAACCGGTTCTTCTCGTTGCACTACCTGCTGCCATTCGCAATTTTTGGCGTCGTGGCGCTGCATATCTGGGCGTTCCATACATCCGGGAACAACAATCCGACTGGCGTTGAAATCAAGGACGTGAAGAAGGACGCGATTCCGTTTCACCCTTACTACACGGTCAAAGACGGGTTTGCGATTGTCGTCTTTTTGATCCTATTCGCGGGTTTCGTATTTTTCGCGCCGGGCTCGATGGGGCATGCCGACAACTACATTCCGGCCAATCCACTTGTGACGCCTTCAAACATTGTTCCTGAATGGTACTTCCTGCCGTTCTACGCCATCCTGCGTGCGATCACTTTTGACTTCCTGTTCATCGACGCCAAGCTCGGCGGGGTGATCGCAATGTTTGGGTCAATTCTAGTGTTGTTTGCGCTGCCTTGGCTCGACACCTCGAAGGTGCGGTCCATGCGTTACCGTCCCGTTGCAAGAATGTGGTTCCTCGTATTCGTTGCGGTCTGCATCATGCTCGGCTGGCTTGGGGCGAAACCCGCTGAAGGGGTTTATGTAACGCTCGCACAAATCGGCACCGCCTATTATTTCGCGTTCTTCCTGATCATTCTGCCGCTGCTCGGCATATTGGAGACGCCGAAACCATTGCCGCGGTCGATTTCCGAATCGGTGCTCGAGAAAAAATCGCCTAAAGCGGAAACTTCCGCAGCGCCTGGCGTCGCGCCGGCGCCAGCGGAATAGGGAACGATAAGATGACGATTAAAACGTTCGCACGCACCCTGATGATGGCGCTGGCCGCTTGCGCCGCCGGTGGCACGAGCGCGCTCGCCGCCGCCGGTAAAGCAAAACACCCAGAGCACCAGGACTGGCATTTTTCCGGTCCGTTCGGAAAATTCGATCAGGACGCATTGCAGCGAGGTTTCCAGGTCTACGAGGCGGTCTGCGCCAACTGCCATGGGCTTGAGCTCTTGTCATTTCGGAATCTCGGCCAAAAAGGCGGACCATTTTACCTTGATGAATGCCCGGCAGGCATTCCAGATAATATCGATTGCTCTAACCCGAACGATAATCCCGTGGTCAAGGCGCTGGCGGAGAATTACAAGTTCCAGGTCACCGACGGCCCAGACGACTTCGGCGACATGTTCCAGCGTCCGGCGCTGCCGTCGGACCGCTTTCCGGGACCGTTCCCGAACGAGCAGATTGCGCGCCTCGCCAACAACAATGCGTATCCGCCTGACTTGTCGCTGATCACGAAAGCCCGTCACGGGGGCGCCGACTATCTTTACAGCCTTTTGGTTGGATATGAGGAGCCGCCGGCGACCGTCGAGATCGAGCCGGGGCAATACTATAACCCATATTTTCCTGGCGATCTGTCCCAGTCGCTTAAACCGGAATTTGTCGGACCAGACGGCTACCCGATTGACGGGGTCGAAGTGCCGCTGGGCGGCGTCCTGGCCATGGCCCCGCCGCTCGCTGATGGAATTGTCGAATATGGCGACGACAGCCCCCAGACGGTGGAGCAATACGCCAAGGATGTGTCAGAATTTCTGATGTGGGCGGCCGAGCCGAAAATGGAAGTGCGAAAATCGCTTGGCATTATGACCATCATCTACCTGATCATTCTCGCTGGAATTCTTTATTGGTCATATCGAAAGATCTGGGCGAAGCTGGACCACTAGGATTCACGCGTTCGCGATTTGATTTCTTTTATTGGCGGCGCAAAACTGCGCCGCCCTTTTTTTGGAAGTAATTCATGTCAGACAACAAGCGGATTCTAGGATTCATCGGCGGTTCAGGCGTCTACTCCGTGGACGCGCTGGAAGACGCTGATCGCATTGAAATTATGACCCCCTGGGGCGCGCCGTCGGACGCCGTGACCCGCGGGCGGCTAAATGGCGTCGAGGTGGCGTTTCTTGCACGACATGGCGCAGGCCACCGAATACCGCCGTCTCATGTGAACTACCGCGCAAATATTGATGCGATGAAGCGGGCAGGCGTGACCGACCTGATCTCCGTTTCGGCTTGTGGTTCATTTCGCGACGAGCTGTCGCCCGGAACCTTTGTCATTGTCGATCAATTTATCGACCGCACATCGGCGAGGGAAAAGAGCTTTTTCGGACCGGGTTTTGTGGCTCATGTGTCAATGGCGGACCCGGTTTGCCCGGCTTTGGGCGATGCGCTTGAGGCGTCTTGCCAGGCCCTTGAAATCGCCCATGCCCGTGGCGGCACTTACATCGCTATCGATGGTCCGCAATTTTCGTCGCGTGCAGAATCTCACCTTTATCGTTCCTGGGGCTGTGATG
>JBCBSY010000411.1:0-2508 GCA_039818925.1 Pseudomonadota bacterium
CAAAGCTCTGCAGGCTGTCGCCGTCATATCTTGAGATGAGCATGGACGCCTTTTCCAAAAATCAGGAAGAAATGCGCTCCCGTATGCGCGACGCGTTTGGCGGCGCCCCTGGTTTCAACATGTTTGAAGACAGCGTGCGCAAGAATATGGAACTGTACGAACAGGCCATGAAGATGTTCTCGCCGCTCGGTCCGGCTTATGCGCCCGCTGGCGCAGCGGCCGCGCCGCAACAAGCAGAGTCCGGTTCGAAAGCTGGCGGGGGCGACGATGCGGATATCAACGCCCTGAAATCTCAGGTCGCCGCCTTGCAGCGAAAGCTCGACAAACTGGAAAACGAGGGCGAATAGCCGCCGACGAGCCTCTACGTAGCGCCGCGATCAACGCCTTGAGGCGGATCATTAGGCGCGCCGTCCGGCAGCCAGGCCGGAGTGATTTCCGGCTTGCCAATCAAAAAGCCTTGTAGAAAGTCAACGCCAAGTCCTTTGAGCAGCATAGCGTCAGCTTCATTGTCGACCCATTCGGCGACGGTCTGCATTCCAAAATTGCGGGCAAGGTCAAGCAGAGTTCGCACAAAGAGTTGGTTTTCACGAGATGAAGCAACCCCCGTTACGAATGATCCGTCGATTTTCAGAATGTCGATATCCATCGCCTTCAGATTGCGGAACGAGGTGTAACCTGCACCAAAATCGTCGATCCCGAAGGAACAGCCAAGGCGCTTAATCTCGGAAACGAACTCGATTGACGCATCAATCGCGTCGATAACCTGGGTTTCGGTCAACTCCACCGTGATACGGCGAGCGAGTTCTGGATTGGCGCGCAGAAGAGCGATATACCCCTCCGCCCAAACGAAATCCTTCACTGTCTCCATTGAGATATTCACATTGAGATGGATGTCCGGGCATATCGCCAGCGTATTCAGCGCCAGCTCTAAAACGCGCCGGTCCAATAGATGGACAAGCCCAAGGCGTTCAGCAGGCGGAATAAACTCCGGGGCCGGGATGGTCTCACCATCTTCGCCGGACATCCGGATCAGACATTCAAACTTTTTCGGCGCTTCATCCAGATCGACGACAATCGGCTGGAAGGCAAGCCGTACGCGGCGATCATTCAGCGCTGTCAAAATCACGTCTGAAATTTGTGTGTTGCGTCGGCGCATGCTGATCGCATCTGTTTTTTCAGTGAATGCGGACCAGCTTGATTTGCCAATACGCTTGGCTGCATCAAGCGCGGCTTCCGCTCTGCTCATCGCCGCATTCGACGTATCCGCCTGCGATGGAAGCGCCACCGCGCCTAGACAAACCGACGCCGCCACCGCGCCGCTGTTCGTTTCTACAACGCTTTCACGCACAACGTTCAAAAGCCGCACACAGATCTGGCGCATATAGTCATCGTCACACTCGTTGATGATGATGCCAAATTTTGTGCCTGCAACCCGGCCAATTCGATCGTCAGCGTCAAGGACGCTGTCAAGACGCGCGCCCACATCGGCAATCACTTTGTCCGCCGCTTCAAAGCCAAAATTTGCATTGATCGCCCCAAGATCATCAATGCCGACCATAAGATAGGCGCCGGTCTTGTTTTGCGCTTTTAAGACGCCAATTTTTTCTTCAAGCGCTTTTCGCAGATGAGCGCGGTTCAGATGGCCAGTGAGATCGTCGTTGATCGCCATCCAGGAAAGCTGTTCTTCGTGTTGCTTCCTGTTTTCGATCGACCGGATGACGCCGATCAAACGGCGATTTTCGCCCGCGCCGATCCAACCGCCCCGCTCTTCCACCCAATGACGCGCGCCATCGGACCGGTTTAACTGATACTCGCATGCATAGCTTTCTCTTGTGCCGAGGAAGGCAGCCCTGCGCCCTTCATCCTCTTCACCTTCGATAAGCGCCGAAAACGCCTGGGCCGTTGTAACGACACCTGTTTGCTGGACCCCGAACATTCGCGCGGCAGCCTCCTGATCGGACCATTTCAGTCCGCCCGCCGCAGGGTCAAATTCGAACAGTGTTTGAAGGCCCCTGTCCGACATTTCTACGGATAGATCAGCGGATAGCGCCTGTTTTCGGGCCGCTTTCATCGCGGCCTCGGACGATATGCCATCTGACGCTTTGTCTGCCGGGAACGCACCTGCGTTATCTGCCATTAATCCCACTCGCACATTTACCAAAGGAGCCTAGCCGCAAAGCCGTAAATAAAATTTGAAACGTGAACGCCGCAAAGGGCGGGAAACCGCTTTTTTTCGACGATTGGCGCCAATCTTGCGCTGATTGGTCTATGAAAGGAATTGTTAATCTTCCGGCTTTGACCGACAGGCCCCGGCGCTGCGGAATACAACCCAGGGAAAACCGCCCAAATGCGTTGTCGCTGCAAACGCTCGGACAGCGCAACAGCGCTTTCCCGGCTGCCGCAAGAGCTTATGGACAAGCACAAGCGCTCGCCGCCCAACCGGGGCCGCAAGCGCTGGATCTATATTTTTAGGAAGCGTTCAGTCGAGCCGTGACATCAGCTAACTGG
>JBCBSY010000412.1:0-2506 GCA_039818925.1 Pseudomonadota bacterium
CGCAGGAACTCGCCGCTTTGGTGCGCCGCGAAATTGGCTGAATTTGGCCGGACTCAGAAAAATTTCTTTAAAAACAATATACTAATTAGGCCTCACTGCCTGCGGCGAAATATTGCAAAGCCGTCATAAATCATTGATTCCGTCGTCCGGATAGGCGCATAGTCCCTGCTCTTAAAGCATTTGTTCAGAATTTGTGCTACGCAGCATAACTTCAGTAGCGTTTAGGGGCGGCCTTAATTCATGTTGTACACCGCTTATGAAATTGCTTACGCGGCCATCGCGCCTGCGCGCGTCGCCGCTGGCCTCGGCGCGAAATTCTGGCGCTCTCCGCTTAACCCCGCCGCCGCCAGCTGGATGGGGCGGTCGACGGCCGCCGCGCTTGACGTTTTTGAAAACGTTTTGCGCCGATATCCAAAGCCGCAATGGGACATTGACGCGACGACCGTAAACGGTCGTCGGGTCCCGCTCTCCATCGAAGCGGTTGCGCGCGAGGACTTTTGCACCTTGCTTCATTTTGCGCGTGACAAAGAAGCGCTCGCCAAAGCCAAGGGCGATACATCGCCCGACCCGAAAGTTCTGATTGTTGCGCCCCTGTCTGGTCACTTCGCCACCCTGTTGCGCGGGACTGTCGAGGCGATGCTGCCTGATCACGATGTTTACATCACGGACTGGCTCGATGCGCGCCATGTGCCGCTTTCCTGCGGACGGTTCGATCTCAACGACTATATTGACTACCTGATCAACTTTATGCGGACGATTGGTCCTGACGTACACGCGATGGCGGTTTGTCAGCCTGGGCCGGCATTGCTTTCAGCCGCGTCGATCATGGCGGAAGACAACGATCCATGCCGGCCGCTTTCCATGACCATCATGGGCAGCCCGATTGACACCCGTCGGTCCCCTACGATGCCGAACAAGCTGTCGCAAGAGCGGCCCTTTCATTGGTTTGAACAGAACATGATTTACACCGTGCCGGCGCCTTATGCGGGCGTGATGCGTCGGGTCTATCCGGGATTCGTGCAGCTTTATTCATTTCTGTCGATGAATTCAGACCGCCACATGAACGCCCATTATGATTACTTCCAGCATCTGGTGGAGGGCGACGGCGACAGTGCGGATAAGCACCGTCGGTTTTATGATGAATATCTCTCCGTGCTTGACATGACTGAAGAGTTTTACCTTCAAACCATCCGTGAAGTCTTTCAGGAGCATTCGCTGGCGGAAGGCAAGGCCATGCATCGCGGCAGGCGCATCAAGCCTGAAAAGATCACCGACATCGCGCTTATGACGGTTGAGGGCGAGAAGGATGACATTTCAGGCATTGGCCAGACGCAGGCGGCGCATGATTTGTGCGTCAGCATTCCGACCAAGCTACAGTTCGATTACATCCAGCCAAATGTTGGTCACTATGGTGTTTTTAACGGTTCGCGCTGGCGCAAGGAAATCCAGCCGAAGGTTGCGAATTTTATGCGCATGGCCGCCGCGGAATCTACAAAACGCCCGGTAAACAAGTTGGCGGCTGAATAATCCGTATACGCTTTAAAAAGTCTTTCGCAGATCTATGCGGAAAGCTCTTCCGACAGTAAGTCGAAGACAAGGCGCACCCGTCGGCTAGTGTTTAACTCGCGATGCGCGGCAAGCCAGATCTCCACATCAAAAGGCGCCAGGCCCGGCATGGCGCGCTCTACCAGCGGCTCAGCCTCGCCGACCGCGCTCTGCATCACGCCAACACCAAGGCCTTGCTTCACCAGCGCCCAATGGACCAGCAGGCTGCCAGTGACGGTTGGAAAACTCTTGGTCGTGACGGTTAATCCTTGTGCGTTCAGCCCCTTCAACCAGGGATCGTTATTGTTGAAACCAATAAAGTCGGCTTTTGACAGATCTTCCAGGGTCTGGGGCGAACCGATACTTTGCAGATAGGCGGGGGTTGCAAAAAGTTCCGCTGTTTCATCGCGCACTTTCTTTGCAATTAATGCGGGGTCGGTTGGCCGCGTGGCGCGAATGGCGATGTCCGCCTCCCGGCGGCGAAGATCGCTGATCGCATTCGATGCGACGATCTCAATACTGATGCCGGGGGCTATTTTTCGAAGCTTGGCGATGATCGGCGGCAGATCGAACGCTGCGGCGATTTCCGTAGCGGAAATGCAAACCGTTCCTTCAATCGCTTGAGACTGGCCCGATGCGGAGAGCGACATGCGGTTCGCCGCCTCGCCCATGGCCCGGACATGTTCGACGAGTTCAAGACCGTTCGGCGTCAGGGCGAGCCCTTTTCCGACGCGCTCAAACAACGTCACTCCCAACTCTTCCTGAAGGGCGGTGACCTGGCGCCCTACGGTCGGTTGAGCCATGCCCAGCGCCTTCGCCGCCGCGGACAGTGATCCTTCCTCTGCGGTGACCAAAAACGCCCGGGCGCGATTCCAGTCGAACTTCACTGAGCGCCAATCCATGCAAATATGCATATCTATAAGTCGATATGTGAATTGACTATTTTCGACTTATAGATATG
>JBCBSY010000413.1:0-2491 GCA_039818925.1 Pseudomonadota bacterium
CGACGGCGTCAAGGTTGGCTAGCGCCTCGTCCACATTCGCTTTCAGGGGAACTGTCTTGCCGCCGCGTACGCCCTCATCGGCGGTAATAACCGCGACGGCGCCGCAATCTTCAATACGGCTCGCTAGCGCTTCCGAAGAGAACCCGCCAAACACGATCGAATGCACGGCGCCGATGCGCGCGCAGGCCAACATGGCGTAGGCCGCCTCGGGAATCATGGGCATGTAAATGACGACGCGATCAGCCTTTCGAACGCCGCGCGCCTTCAGGACATTGGCCATCCTGCAAACTTCGGAATGCAGCTTTCGATATGTGATGGCCAAGTCTTCACCAGGGTCGTCGCCTTCCCAGATGATCGCGACGTCATCGGCATGATCGTCGAGATGACGATCGATACAGTTTTCCGAAACATTCAGAACGCCGTCTTCAAACCAGCGGATATGCAGATCTTTCACATTGTAAGAAACGTCCTTGACCTTCGTGAACTTTTTTCGCCAGGTGATTCGATCCGCAGCATCCGCCCAAAATGCATCCGGATCCGCAATTGAGCGCTCATACGCGGATGCATAGGCGGCGGCGTCGAAAAGATATCCGCCCTTCCTCTGCTTAACCGGGATCACCGAGTCTGCAACTGAGAATTCTCCTGAGGCGTCTGGCATGGGGCGGCTCCTTTCACAGGGATTTTAAGCGCTGACAAAGAACGCGGCGTAAAAACCATGCGCGAAGGTGCGAAAACCGTCCATTCGACCTTGGTCTGATAGACCATCGGCTAATAGCGCGCCTGACCAGCATTCGCGCAAGCTTTATCTCGCCGCAAAATGACCACTGGGAGGGCGGGCCATGCTGACACAAAAAATAACATCTTTTACTTCCAACAAGATGCGCGCTGTTCTTTTGAGAGGCGCGTGCGCCTTCGCACTCTTCGGGCCCTTTACCGCCGCCATGGCGCAAACGGACATCTCAATGGACGCATTGGAAGCGCGGGTTTCTAAAGTCGAAGCGAAACTGGATGCGATTTTGATGCGGCTTGAAGCAGGCGGCGAAGAGCTTGACGCCGCCGATGCGGCAGTGTTGCGCGAAACGCAAGTTCTGATGGCCGGGCATAAGCGCGCGTCGCAAACGCCCGGGACAAGCAGCATAAACTCGCAATCAACGGCTCAGGTGCAGCCGGTTCTTCTTGAAACCGACACGCCGGGCGGCGTCAGCGCGCAAAAGACCACACCGCCTGAAAAGAGCGATGCGCTGAAATTCTCCGCCGGCAACACCGACTTTACATTTAAAGGGTTTATCAAACTCGACGCCACGGTCACGGATTTTTCCGGCGGCGATTTGCCGTCAAGCAGCATCGGGCGCGATTTTTACATTCCCGGCCTCATTCCTGTCGGCGGCGACGGCAACGGTCCCGACTTCGATTTCAATCCGCGCGAAACACGTTTCATATTCGCCGTTGATACGGATCGCGGCGGACACGATATTGGCGGCCTGATCGAATTTGATTTCCAGGTCACAAGCGACGGCAATGAACGGGTCTCAAACAGTTTCACGCCACGCATGCGCCAGGCTTATGTGACGATCGACAATTGGCTGCTGGGTCAGGCCTGGTCGACATTTCAGGATGTGGGCGCGCTGCCGGACAATCTTGATTTCATCGGTCCGACCGAAGGCACTGTCTTTATTCGCCAGCCGATGATCCGCTACACACGCGGCCCGTGGCAGATTGCGCTCGAACAGCCAGAAACGGAAATCACCAGCCCGACCGGCGCCCGCCTTCTTCCGGGCGATGATGTCGCGCCAGATATTGTCGTCCGCTACAATCACAAAAGGGACTGGGGTCATGTGACGCTCGCCGGTCTGGCGCGCGCCATTCATATCGAAGACGAGATTATTCCGGGCGCCGTTTCGGATACAGCGATCGGCTATGGCGTAAGCGTATCCGGAAAAATAAAGGTGGGCAAACGCGACGATTTCCGTTTCATGACAACTTACGGGGACGGAATTGGCCGATATATCGGCGTGAATATTGTCAATGACGCCGCGATCGACAGCATGGGCGAGCTTTCAACAATCCAGACCCTGTCGGGGTTCGCCTCGTATCGTCACTTCTGGACGCCACAGCTGCGATCAAACCTCACCGGAGGCTATTTCAAGGCGGATAATCCTGTGACATTGACCGGGGGCGGCGTCACCGACGAGGTCTTCTCAGTTCACGCCAATCTCATCTACACGCCCATGGAAAAGATCGATGTCGGGATCGAGTATATCTACGCGAAGCGATCATTGGAAAACGGACTTAACGGCAATATGAACCGGGTGCAGTTCTCGACGAAATATAGCTTTTAGGAAAGCCAGGCCGGCTCAGGGTTCTGCTGGCGTTGGAGGCGGAAAAACTCGAACCATTCTCTGGTCAAGATTGGCAAGCTTTCCGTGTCCTGCACGCAGATGAATCGCCTACGCGCTCATTCTTTGAGCGCCCTGACTCGACGACCTGAACA
>JBCBSY010000414.1:0-2486 GCA_039818925.1 Pseudomonadota bacterium
CGGGAGACGCAACCCACGGCGCTCGCCTGACAGCGTGGGCGACGGCGCTGCTTGGATCCGCCACCCTTGGCGGGCTTGGCTATGCAGCCTATGCGACCAATGAAGCCAATGAATTTCTCCTGCTTCTAGGCTTGCTCGGCTGGGCCCGCTGGTTCGCCTGGGCGGGCGTTGCGGCTGGCGTTGTCGGTCTTGCCGCCATCCTCCTCGGCATTCGCGCCCGCGGGCGGGAACGATTGCCGATCGGCGTCTTTCTGGGATTGTTGCTGACTGGTGCGGCAGGCGTCACATTGGCAGCGTCGTTGTTCATGCTTGGTCTCGGGCCGCTTTAAGCGATACGCCGCAAAGAAGCGCTGGACTTTTCACCATAAGCGCAATAGAGCCCGCGCATGTTTGCCGAACTCCTGCCCGTCTTCACAACCGCCTTTGTCACACTCTTCATCGTCATCGATCCCATCCTGGTGACGCCGATTTTTGCTTCGCTGACCAAGGATGAGGCGCCGCGCGAGCGGCTCCGGATTGCATTCATGGCGGCGCTTTATTCAGTCGCGATCTTGCTGTTTTTCGGTTTTGCCGGAAATGCGATGTTGCATCACCTGGGCGTCAGCTTCGAGGCGTTTCGCGCGGCCATGGGCATTATCCTGTTCGTGATGGGTTTTCGAATGTTCTTCGATCCGGACAGCGAGTTACAGGCGAAAACGCCGGGCCCGAAGGCCTCTGCGCGCGACAACATTGCATTCTTTCCTCTATCGATCCCGATGCTGGCCGGGCCTGGCGCGATCGCGACAATCATGCTGTTGATGGGTCCTGGCACAGGGATACTCGACAAGACCGCTTCACTTGCCGCCATGATCCTGGTGCTGATCATCGGTGTTTTCATGATGGCATTCGCCAGCCGCATTGGCGATGTGCTGGGCCGAACGGGGATGAACGCCATCACCCGCATTCTCGGGATGCTGTTGATGGCCTTATCCACACAATATGTGTTTGACGGTGTCCGGATTGGTATTCTGGAAAGAATCAGCGCCGGTTAGTTCGCGCGTTCCAGCACCGCTTGCGTTTCAGCAAACCCGTTATCGCCGGGGCTGGCGCCATAACGCAAGGTCCCATTGCGATAGCTTGCGCCAGAACCATCGCCAGCACAGACAAAGCGGGAGACTCGGGGCGCTTTTCCTTTTCGGCAAACCGCTTCGAGGGCGCCAAGAGCGCCGTCGCATGAGGATGCGATGCTGGCTTCATCAGGCCAATTCGCGGCGCTTCGCCAATCAATGGAAACGGAAAAATTTGACCCGCACACGGATTGTGTAAAAGCCGCTTCACGGTCCAGCGCACGTTCTTCAGCCTCCTGAGCGCGCGCTTCGCGAAGGGTCTGCGCCGCCAGCGCCGCCGGCGCTGCGCCGACCAGCAGCCCAGCGGCCATGAGCGCGAAAAACCCTCGAACTGAAATTAGGCTGGATATGTCGAGTCGCCGGGTCATCTCAAATAGCGTCATCTTTTAATGCGGCTGTTTTAAGACAGAAAGGCGCCTAATTCCTAACCCTCATCCGGAAAAAACCGCCAATTCACAAGGTTTCCTCCAGATAACCCGCGACTTTGGCCGATGAGGGGCGCCCATTGATGCCCGCGCCTGGAACATAAATGATCTCCAGCACCGACCCGTTGAGCCCAACGTCAGCCGCCGCGCCCGGCAAAAACGCGACTCGCTTAATCCGTTCAGAAACGGCGCGCGCGCCTGTCTGATCATTGGCGACCAGCGCCAAACCTTTGGCGGCGGTCAGAACGGCATCGCCCAGGACCGCGGCGTTGTCGCCAATTGCGCGCCGCCCCGCGCTTACGTCGAAGAACACCGGCGCTCCCAAAACCGCACTCAATTGTGCGGAGGCGCCCTGCGCCCGGCGAACGGCGCTTTCGTAATCTTCAAAAAACAGAGACAGGGGCCGGTCGTCGCCAAACGACTTTGACGCCGCAACACCTCGGGTTTCACCCGGCCAAAACACCGTTGCGCCGCCATAGGCGGCAATGCGCAACAAAGTGTCGCCTTCGGCGTTTTTGTAGATCACATCGCCGCGGGGTCCGCGCGTCGCCATTAACTGATAAATTTCCGGCGTGGGGCCTGAAGCATCCAAAACGCAATCGATGCGACGGTCTTCAGGCGAACACAGGAAACGCACGCGCGCATCCGAGCCGCGCTCTTCAAAAAGAAAAACGCGATCATCCGTTGTCAGCACATATCGTTCGACACCGCGGCCTTCGCGATTTTCGCGCTGACGGTCACGGCGCTTTCCTACAAGCGCGGAAAAAGGATTATCCGAAACTTGTGCGACACGCGCGCCGCCATGCGTCCGCTCTGCCGCAAACGCCGGCGCATTCATCGCCGCGAGGCCAAAAAACAGCCCGGCGCCAAGCGCAAGATGTCGACGGCAAAAACCCGGCAATGAATAACTCCTGACACATATGTCAGCAGTTATCATAAGCACAATTTTGGTGAA
>JBCBSY010000415.1:0-2483 GCA_039818925.1 Pseudomonadota bacterium
TCAATCGCGACGGCAAGCTGATGCGCCCCAAAAGGCTGCGCAGCAACCTCTTCCAGTTCCGCAAAGGCACTGGCGAGGACCGCTGCGTTCTCGACTGCATCACTTCATTGCAGCACGGCGCGGATTTGTTGTGGATCGAAACGGAAAAACCGCATGTAGAGCAGATCGCCGGCATGGTGGATCGTATTCGCGAGGTCATCCCCAACGCCAAGCTGGTCTATAACAATTCGCCGTCTTTCAACTGGACGCTGAATTTCCGCCAGCAGGTGTTTGACGCCTGGGAGAAGGAAGGAAAAGATGTGTCGGCCTACAATCGCGACAAGCTGATGAGCGTCGATTATGACGATACGGCGCTGGCGGTCGAGGCGGACAAGCGCATCCGCAGTTTCCAGGCGGACGCTTCCAAGCGTGCGGGCATTTTCCATCACCTGATCACGCTGCCGACCTATCACACCGCGGCGCTCTCCACTGACAACCTCGCCAAGCGCTATTTCGGCGACGAAGCGATGCTCGGTTATGTGAAGAATGTTCAGCGCGAAGAAATTCGGCAGGGCATCGCCTGCGTCAAACATCAGAACATGGCGGGGTCGGATATTGGAGACGACCACAAGGAATATTTCGCCGGCGAAGCTGCATTAAAAGCGGGCGGCAAGGACAACACCATGAACCAGTTCGCGAACGCCAGTTAACAGCCGCACCCGTGTCAGGGGGAAACGCCAGCAACGCCGCCGGGACGAAACGCCCGGCGGCTTTTCGCTGTGAGGACTCGAAATTCCGTTCGTCAAAAAATCAGCGCCGCTAACAGCGCTCAAGAATCATTGCGGCGCCGACGCCGCTGGCGCCGGTAATCACCACCATGCCGAATTGTTCATCCGCCTCATCAAGGCAATCGAGCAATGTGGAGACAAGGATGGCGCCGCTGGCCCCAAGCGGATGACCCTTGGCCAGATGGCCACCGCTGACATTCACCCGCGCCGGATCGGCCGGGAAATCGCGCAGGAATTTGGCGATCGTCACGCCAAAAGATTCCATAAATTCAATTCTGGCGATGTCGCGTAACGCCAGTCCGGCCCGCGACAACACTTTTTCCATCGCTGCAAAGCCTGCCGTCAGGCTTTCAAAAGAATCGCCGCCCGTATCCGCAAAGGCGACAATGCGTGCGCGCGGGCGCACCGCGCTGCGCTTTTCACCAACCAGCGCCAGACCCGCGCCGTCGCAAATCGGCGGCGCGTGAGAAATCGTATGGAGCGGCGGAAATTTTTGTCCCCCCAAGGCATCGGAATAATCCGCCGCCAGCGCTTTAAACGCCGGGGGAAGCGTGCGAAGCGTTTCCGGTGTTGTTTGCGGCCGCATGCACTCGTCATGATCCAGCGCGATCGATCCATCCAGTGACCTGACAGCAATGCGCGATTTCTGAAACGCCGGATTTCCCTCTGCACGCGCCGCGTTTTGTTGCGACGTCAGCGCAACCGCATCGAGCGCGGCGCGGTCTATGCCTTCAGCCGCCGCCAGCCGGTCCGCCGTTAACGCAACGGGCACGTAACGCGTGCGCGGCGGAAAGGACGCGTCGGTGTAATAACTCGCCTTGTCGCCCATAAAGGGCGCGCGCGACATCATCTCAACACCGCCGGCGAGCGCGCAATCCCACACTCCCGATTGAACGCTAGCGGCGGCGAATCCGATGGCGTAAAGACCCGAGGCGCACAAATTGTTGAGCGTCATGGCCGACGCCGTATGCGGCAAACCCATATGCAGTTTGGAAACCAGTGCGATGTTGCCCCCTTGCGCGCCGAACTGGCCCACGCAACCGAGCAGCAAGGCATCGGGCGGCGTCTCGCCACATCGTTCGTCAAGAGCGGACTTGGTCTGCGCTGCCAGTTCCTGCGGGCTTAAGGTCGCAAGTCCGCCGCCCTCGCGCGCTTTGCCGCGCGGCGTGCGAACCGCATCATAAAGAAAAACATCACGCATAGCGCCTAGCGACCAACAACAAAACTGACAGCGGTCGTGGCGCTGCCGCCGACATTGAAGGTCGCGAAGTTTTGCGCGCCTTCGACCTGGTAATCACCGGCTGAACCTGTGACCTGGCGCCAGCTGTCCAACATCATCCGCACGCCCGTCGCGCCCACCGGATGGCCAAGACCAATCAGCCCGCCCGACGGGTTCACCGGCAGCTTGCCGCCGAAATCAATGACGCCGTCCTCGATCGCGCGCCAGCTTTCGCCCGGCGCCGTCACCCCGAAATGATCAAGCGCCATATATTCGGTGATCGAGAAACAGTCATGCACTTCGATCCCATCGACCTGAAAAACATTTGTCATGTCCGCGCGGGAAAGCGCATCGCTCATGGCCTTTTGAACATGCGGGAAAACATAAGCGTTTTGGCGGCTGTCGTGAATTTTCTGCATGTAAAGCAAGGGCGCCGTCGTGTGGCCCCAGCCTTTGATGCGCGGCACATCATCAAGCGAACGGCCATTACGCTTCGC
>JBCBSY010000416.1:0-2479 GCA_039818925.1 Pseudomonadota bacterium
GCCCAAAAAGCTATGCTGTATCGCATATTGGGAATTTTAAAATCAGACGCATTGTTTTACATTCTGCTTTTTAAATTCAGGGAGAGCGATTTCACTGCTTCAATTCAAAAAGCATTTTGACGTCGCTTAAGAAAACCATCATGAAGAAGATTGCGACCGTTATCGCCTTACTCATCCTGCCGGCGAATGCTGGCGCGCAAGGCAACCCGTTTAAGGACATTCAGGTTTACGATCGCGCCGACTGGGCGCGCGATGTTACCGACTGCGATCGCCTTGCGGCCCATCCTGGAGATCCGGAAAAGGTCAGCGGCGGGCTTGAACGTGCGGATATCGACCTCGACGCCGCCATCGCCGCCTGCGGTGAGGCGTTGGAAAGTGATCCTGAGAACCCGCGCCTCAACTACCAGCTTGCCCGGGTTTATGGATATTCGGGCCAGCACCAAGAGGGCGATCCTTATCGCACCAAGGCGTTGAATGCAGGTTATCCACAGTCGCTGTTTGTTGTCGGCTATATCCGGCTGGAAGGTTGGGACGGGCGCGGCAAGGATGTCTGTTATGGCGGCGAACTGATTCGCCGATCCGCGCAGGCTGGCCGGTTTGCGGGCCTTGTCGGCTTTCCGCATTATGCGCTGAACGGCGTCTTTGATGACTGTACTGACTATCCGCGAATTGATTTTCAGGAGATGACGCACTTTCTCGAGCGGGCGGAAGCGGAAGCAGGCGATTATTACCAGCGGCTGCTCATTGTTGAACTGAAATCGCGCCTCTCCGATCAATAAGAAAGCATTTCTATCATGACCATGCTCACGCCGGTTTTCACGCTCATCCTATGGACGCTTCTTATATGGATCTGGATGTATGCAACGCGCATCCCGGCAATGAAGAAAGCGAAGATCGATCCGCAAAGCGCAATCCATCCGGGGTCCCTGTCCGGTCTGCCAACAAACGCGCGCGTGGTCGCAGACAATTACAACCACCTTCATGAACAGCCAGTAATTTTTTATGCGTTGGCGTTTTATTCGCATCTGGCGGGTGTTGCCGATATTCTAAATATCTGGCTGGCCTGGGGCTATGTAAGCCTGCGAGTCATTCACTCGCTTGCACAGATAGTCGCAAAGAATGTGAAGCTGCGGTTTGGCGTCTTTGCGCTCAGCACCCTGGTGCTGATGGTAATCGCCTTGCGAAATCTATGGGCGCTTGCCGTTTAGTTGCGCGGTGCCTTTTCAAGGCTAACCACCATGTCATGCACGTCGCAAAACCCGCCAATCATCCGCTCTGGCTTTCCGTTCGCGTCGCGAATCGCCGCACCACGCGACAAGTGCCAGCGGTAAACGCCGCTATTGTCCCGTAATCGCAAACGCAGGTCATAAGGCACGCCTTCATTAAGGTGGCGCTTGAGCGCCTCCACATGCCTGCCACGGTCTTCCGGATGAATGGCGTTTTCAATTTGCGTCAGGTCGTAGGGACCCTGTCCTCGTTTCTGCGCCCCAATCACCCAGCGCAGCTCCTCTGAAATCACCGTGCCGCCGGTGCGCAAATCCCAGTCCCAGACGCCGCCAAACGCGTGGGTGATCGCCCAGGAATAGCGCTGAACGGTTTCCACAGTTTCAATCACACTGCTGACGCGGCGGCGTGAGGATTCGAGCAGCCCTTTGACAAACTCCACGTTGTGAAGCGGCGTCCGCCACATCGCAACGAGCACGCCAAGCTTCGTGCCTGTCGCACCCTCCAAAGAAGCGCCCGCATAGCTGTTGATTCCTAAATCATGAAGCTCTTTGTCGTGTGGATAATCTCTGGCTACGTTATCGGGATGAATGCACACGCCGCCTGTGATCGTGTTAGCGCACGGAGTGCCGTCAAGGCTATAGATGAAACCGTCTGCGAGCTCGCCATCAGCGATAAAACGCAACGTCCTCATAATGTTTGAGTATGGATTCAATCGGCCGACCATAAAAAAGTCGGCGCTCATCTCTTCGCACATCGCGAACGCATACTCACTGAGAAAGGACTGTGCGTCTATATTATCGAGACGTCTCGCGATCCGAACGATTGCAGCTTCCAGGTCGGCTGATGCCAAGCCCCCTGTCGCCAGAGACGGCGCATCCGGCAGCGCTGAGAAAGTTGGTCCGCTTACACTCATCGTCTTAGCAACTTGTTCGGCGACATCCCATTACAATCGGTCAGTAATTGCTAACCATACCGGACTGAGCTTAACGTCGGTTTAATCAATCAGGAGGCCTGCCATGGAATTAAACGGGTTTTTCCAGTCCCCGGTGTTCATTTTCGCGATTGCGGCCATCGCGTTCTGGCTTGGGCGCATTACCGCCAATCCGGGTAATGACGATCGCGAGGCGCGCCAAATGCGTGAAAAGATGGCCGCAGAGGAGGCTTTTCTTTCTTTAAATTCGTCGAAACAGGCCGAGGTCGATCGTCTCTTGATGAGCGGAAAGCTGATCGAGGCGGTAAAGGCGATCCGCGC
>JBCBSY010000417.1:0-2478 GCA_039818925.1 Pseudomonadota bacterium
CATCCCCGTATGCGCCTCGATCGGAAACCAGATTGAAGGGGTTTGCACCCAATACTTATTGGAGAGGCGACGAATTTCAGACGCAAATGCCCGTTGCCTGGCCTTGTCGCCTACATGTTCGATCACGCTGTTGGAGAAAACCAGGGCGAAGGCCTTGTCGCCATAGTTTTCAACACTGCAGCCATCGCCTTCAACATATTCGAACTGATGCGCCGATTCGATCGGCGGCGGCGCCGCAACGCCCGGCAAGTTCAGTATTACAATGTCGAGCGGCGTTTTGACGAAATTCCAAATCTGGGGCTGCCCGCCAAGATCAAGGACCCGCATGCCCGGACGCAAGTTCATGGTCGCTTCCAGCCGTTCCATGCGCAACTTGCGCGTTTGTCTGGAAAAAGGCCCCAATCTCCGCCGGAACGCGTCAAAGCGCGCATATCGCATCGATGACCTCACCTCATTTCCCGGCGTGCGCAAGACGCTCAAAGAATGGATAGGCAACCACGCCGAAAAGGTAGCCGCCAATATGCGCTTGCCACACCGTCGTACTGCCGAACAGCAATACGCTCAACTTCGATGTGTCGAGCAAGATGCTTAAAGAAATCAGAACGGCGGATACTGCAAAAATGAGCAGCGCGCTGCGCTGAGGATTTTCAGTCGGCGCGCCGTTTTCATCGCGTGTTGTCATGATCCAAACGCATGCCCCGACAAGACCCGCGGCAGCGCCTGACGCGCCAATCATCGAACGAAATGACGTCGCGTCCGCGGCCACATAGCCAAGACCCGCAAACATCCCCGACAGCATGAAGAACGCCAGGAACGCCGCAGCCGCATCGCTTTTGCGCGCGGCGGCATGGCGCGACATTTCACTGTGAACGAATGCGCCCGCGACAATGATCGCCGCGAGATTGAACAGTAAGTGCGCCAGGTTGATGTGAAAAAAGACGTGACCAAGAAAAGCCCGCGCAAAGCTCACATAGTCGCCCCGCTCCCCCGCGGATAAGACCCTTGCCGGCGTCAGCTCAAACCATCGCCAGGCGCGAAGGACAACTCGGTCAGGAGCCAGCGCTGTCGCCACATAAATAGACGAAAGGACAATGCCAATCGACGCCACCGAATCAGGGAGGTTTTTCAGAAGAGCGAGCCAGCCGCCGCGACCGGGATGTTCAGGCTTATCCATTCAGAGCTCGCAAGAATTTGCTAAAAATGATTAACGAAGCCCGTCTGCCCGTGCAAATCTTTGTTCATCACCCTGTCCTAAAATCGATCGTGGAGCTTTGCGCTCAGGGAGCATCATGACCAAGAATGCGACAGACAAGAGTATTGCGGACGACCAGGTCCAGCGCGACGAGGATCGGCGCAGGCATCAACGCGTGGATTTACCGTTAAAAGCCCGCTTTCTGGCCGATACCGGCGATGAGCGCTCCGGAGTCGTTACAAATATCTCGGCTGGCGGCGCGATGGTCCGCGCGAAGTTCCCGCCGCGCATCGGCCAGAGCGTGATCTTGTACATAGACCAGATCGGCCGATTTGAGGGAAAAGTGGTGCGCTCTGAGGTGGACAGCTTCGCCGTCACTTACACCAATAAGCGCTCGAAACATGCCAAAACCGCCGATGCCCTGACATCAGTGCTGCACAATCGCCGTCGCGGGACGGAACGCCGAATTAACCCCCGCGTCCGCCAGGACGCGCCTGCAATTGTTCATCTCGAAGACGGCCGTGAAATTCAGTGCGCCATCCTTGATATATCTCTAACCGGCGCGTCGCTGGAGATCAGCCCGCGGCCGCCGCTGGGAACCCATCTCATTTTGGGACGCATGACCGCAAAAGTCGTGCGCCGACATGAAAATGGCGTTGGCGTTGTCTTCACCGGCGCCGTCGAACGCATGGATGAAGCCATTTCTGAAGCCGCAGCGAGCGAGCCCTTTGAAGCGCCTGATTCTGGCCCAGGAATTGCTCCGTCATTCGGTAAGAAGGGCGCTCGCGCCTGAATTGAAGAGGATTGCCGATGCTTGCGGCTGAAAACTGGTGTGTGAAGGTCCAGGACAAAGTTTATGGCCCTTATACGACGCAACAGATGCGCAAATTTGCGCATGCCGGCTTGCGGGCTGGTCGCTAGTTGCACCGGCGGGCGGGCGCGCCTGGCGCGAAGCACGCCGCGAAATTGTTTTTGCAAATTTCTTCGGCAAGGCAACGCCGGAACCCACACAATCTGCGCCTCCATCCTCGCACAAAACATTTGGCAAACGCAGTGACTGCGAGAATGTTGTTAACGAAGACAGATCCGTTCCAAGCGCGCCGACGGCGTCAAAAAAAACCACGCCCAAACCAAAGCCGGAATCCAGTGATGAAAACGAAACTGTCGATGCGAATTTCGTGGTCATCTTTGATGTAATCAGCGCGGCCGCAAGCCGTGTCGAGGCTGCGATGCTTTCGTTGGGGCCGGCTTTCCGTATCGCCGACAATGTCTGGCATGTCACTTGT
>JBCBSY010000418.1:0-2467 GCA_039818925.1 Pseudomonadota bacterium
CCGATTATTGCCATTAAATTTTTCGAGTGCCGCCCGTAGAAACTATGATACACAACTGGGAATGCGAGACGCGCCGGAACATGCAAATTTCAGATCGCAACGGCGATTTAATGAGCCATCATCAAGCTGGCGTAGCGCCCGTTGGATTGGCGGCGCTTATGATACCGCTCGACGGGAAAGCTTTAAGGAAGCAGTTGGGGAACTCACGCTTCCCAAATTGACAGTTTTTGTGACTCTCACGGGATCCACGTCTCGCACCGAATGCGAAGATTCAGACGGCGGACGATATGTTGGCCATGATTTTCCGGGGGCCGTGTCCATTATCCCAGGGGGACTGACAAGGCGTGTGCGCATGAGCAAAGGCGCATTTGTCTGGACATCGCTCTCAATCGATACTGAGCGATGTCGGCCACAACTCGAATTCCCGCCAATTCAAAACAAGCGGGATCCGTTCATTTTTGAGCTCGCCTCCATGCTTCATCGTTATGAACAGCAGTTTGGACTTGACCCTCTCCTTGGTGAGTCTGCGACGATTATGCTGCGCCGACACATTGAACAATCATACATGGGGCAGCCTGCAAGCTGTGAAAGAAAGCGGAGTGTCGGGTTGACGCCTTTCGTCATGCGCCGTGTTACTGAATATATTGAGGGAAACCTCGCGCAGCGTTTAAGTCTGACTCAGCTGGCGCAAATCACTGGTCTGTCAACCAGTCATTTTTCTCGCTCCTTTAAAGTTGCGACCGGTGTTTCGCCATATGCGTATTTGACCCGGCGTCGGATCGAACGGGCCAAATCACTTATGTGCGAAGGTTCGAAATCGATCGGGGAAATCGCGTTGGAATGCGGATTTAGCAATTCAAGTCGGTTTGCCGGGATATTCAGACGCGAAGTCGGCTACGGCCCGCGGTTGGTCTTGGTACGTTTGAAACCTTTGATCTCGTCCCCGGAGAAAAAGTCACGGCGCAGAAGGAGGTTTTGGAGAACTTTGTCGCCGCCGGCGGCGCCATTATCGATACGTCACCGCTCTATGGATCATCAGAAACTGTTGTCGGGAATACTGCATCAGCCCTGAGTGTTAGTGATGAAATATTCATGGCTACGAAAATCTGGGACACAGGGCGATGGCTGGGGGATGAGTCAGATTACGAACGCCAATTCACACGGTCGCGCATGCGCTTATGGCGGGACCAAATTGACTGCGGTCTCGTGCACAGCCTCACGAATGGACCAACAGCTTTAAGATTTTTAAAGCGTCTCAAGGCTGAAGGCGGCGTACGCTACATTGGCGCTACGCATTTTATGTATCCATTCTATGATGCGCTTGACCAGGTGATCGGGTCGGGCGTGTTGGATTTTGTTCAGTTGAATTACAGCGTGTTTTCGCGGCGCGCGGAAAAGCGTCTCCTTCAAAAAGCGGCGGATAATGGCGTTGCTGTCATGGCGAACATGCCGTTCGAGAAAGCGCGTTTGTTTTCTGTGGTGAACGATGTTGACCTGCCGGACTGGGCCCGCGATATCGACTGTACGGCTTGGTCCCAAGTTTTCCTGAAATATGTGATCAGTCATCCAGCGGTTACTTGCGTCATTCCGGCAACCAGTACTCCCGATCATGCAAAAGAAAACATGAAGGCGCTTCGCGGCCCGCTTCCTGATCAGGCGTTGCGGGAAGAAATCATTCGTTTTTTATCAACCCTAGACGGCTTTGAAACGGTGCTCTCTATGCCGCCCTACCCAGGAAAGTCCTACGGTGGGTTGGCGGAATTCCCTTTAAAACAACCATAGGAAACAAGCAGGCAAACATGCAAAAAATTCTCTTATGTGTCGCCCAGACAGCCATGGCTACAGCTTTTTTGCTCACGTCGGGCCGGGTCGAGGCTCAAACACCAAGACCTGACATGGACTACGATACGGCGATGCAAATTATCGACGCTTGCGTGTCCTTTGCCGAGGAGAACGACATAGCGATTTCGATTGCCGTTTTTGACGCAAGCGCTGCCTTGAAAGCATTTGTGCGCATGAACGGCGCGCATAATGCTTCGGTTAGCATCTCTCAATGGAAGGGACATACGGCTGCAAGCTTCAAAAACGCCAGCACAGCTGACATTGCTGAATGGGCGATGAACAATCCGGGCCTTGCTTTTGCGCCTGGAGTGTCCACGCTGGAAGGCGGTGTTCCAGTGGTTTTAAAAAGCAATGGCGCGCAAATTGGCGGCGTAGGCGTCAGCGGCGCAACGTCCAGTCAGGATGCAGCGTGCGCGCGCTCGGGTGTAGAAGCCGCAGGGCTGGAAGCACCTTAAAGCTGAGTGTAAATGAAGCGTTCGAGGGCGCACCGACAGCGTCCCTGCGAAACCACTTTTAAATCAAACTATAAATAAGCAATAGTCAGGCTTTGCAACCAGCTGCCATTGTGCGCTACGACTACTGCTGTCGCAAACCACACAGCAGGAAAATCATTTATGACGATCTG
>JBCBSY010000419.1:0-2466 GCA_039818925.1 Pseudomonadota bacterium
CCAGCGCGAGCGTCGGCGCATCAATGAAGATGACGACGACTAGGCATTTCCCGGTCATATCGCATGCGATGCGCGATCAGAGTCAGAAATTGTCGTTCCTGTTTTTGATAAGCAAGGCGTTCTGATTGCTGTCTTTGATGTGGATAGCGATCAAAGAGCGATGTTTGACGAACAAGACCGGGATGGGTTGGAGGCGATTATGAAAGCGAGTTTCGCCTAGTCGTCGTCATCTTCATTGATGCGCCGACGCTCGCGCTGGTCGACGCGAAGCGCAGATTTTGCATTCTCAATGATCTTGCGCAGGCGAATCGGATCATCCAGATCCGGCAGTTCAATGACGCCGACCCCGGTGCCGCGCAGCACCAACTTGCCATAGCTTAAAAGGCGTCCCCAGATCGACTGGTGCAATGTAATTTCCTCGATCTTGTTGAGGCTCACTTCCTGGGTGTTGCGGGAGATAAGGCCTGTTTTGTAGACAAACCGGTAGGTGGTGACCACAATCTCCGTGGTGATCAGGATGATCAAATGGTTGATCAGGATGATCGTCCCCGCAGCGGCGGCGATCGCCGCCGACCACCAGCCGACGCGCAAATCTTCAAACGGGACTTCGGCGGCGAATTGAATGAAGATGAAAAAGGCGAGGGACCCTGCGCCAATCGCAAACCACATCATGGGAAAGAAGCTATAAGTCCAGTTAAAGTTGGCGCGGTGAATAATGTCTTCCCCGCCCGCCAAGGTCTTTTCGACGTAACCCGACATTTCACTTTTCCCCAATCTTGCCGCCCCCAGCTATTGCGCCAGAGAACTCCCGCCGTTCCCAAATCTATATAGGCGATGGGAAGCGGTTGGAAAACGTTGCTTTGCGTTGAAATACCCTGCTTTCAGCGATATGACCCGCCCCTGTTTCTCAGGTGCAACGCAACAACACCCTCAAGGAGCCTCAAGGCTATATGGCGAAATATCAGTATAAGTCTGCGCGCCTGGGCCGATGAAGCCGCTTCGGACGGCCGTCGGCGAACGCGCTGGGAGCGCGCCCGCGCCGTATTCGCGCTGGACGGGCAGGACTGGAACGATCAGCGCGCGCTCGACCGTTATGAGCTTCTCTATGAGGCTGGCCTGGTCCCCGAGGCGCGCTCCGACCACGCCGCGTCATTGAATGGCGGCAAGGCGCTGAGCGCCCTTGGACAGGCCATGGCGTCAGACCACAGGCGCATTCTCGCCACCGCGATCGCTCGTCTTCGGGCCAAAATCCGTTATCGCCCGGTTCTCTTCGAATTAATGCCGGAGCGCTTCACGCTTCGCACCCTGCAGGACGCCGCCGAAGCGGTGACCGGGCTTTCCCTGCATCCGCAGAATTTCCGACGGGCGCTCGACAAATCGGGTCTTGTCGATTCGACCGGAGAGATGGAGACCCGGACGGGAGGACGCCCGGCGCAGCTCTATCGTTATCGCCGCGACGCTTTGTTGGGTCAGCAAGCGTTGGGCGTGGCCACTCCGCGACTGCGCTAGACGCGCGATTGCCATTTGGCGGGAGAGCGCCTATATTATGCTCAATCTGAGAAAAAGGCGTGTCCTCCCAGGAGCCGCCTTTTATAAAAGCCCGCCTAATACTCATTTTGAGCATTAGACGTTTTCGGGAGAAGCGCCATGGACCGGAACATGACCAGCATGCCAGGTCACGCAAGCGATGAGAGCCTCGCCTATACTGACGAGGTCAAGGAAGCGACCGCGCCGCTATATGAGCGGGTGAAGGATTTTGTTCCGCCGTTTGAGTGGCCCGCCATGGCGCCGTTGATCCATGCGATCAACAAGCTGAAGAAGGAACGCGGCGCGGTGATCCTGGCGCATAATTATATGACGCCGGAAATTTTCAATTGCGTCGGCGACTTCACCGGCGACAGCCTGGCGCTGGCCCGGGAAGCCGCGGAAACCGATTCCGATCTGATCGTTCAGGCCGGCGTTCACTTCATGGCCGAAACGGCCAAGATTCTGTCGCCGGAGAAAACCGTTCTGATCCCGGACATGCGCGCGGGATGCTCGTTGGCCGCATCCATCACGGCCGCAGATGTGCGCCTGATCCGCGAGCGTTTCCCCGGCGTTCCGATCGTGACCTATGTCAATACGTCCGCTGAGGTGAAAGCCGAATCCGATATCTGCTGCACATCGTCAAACGCCGTCCAAGTCGTCGAAAGCCTGGGCGCGGAGCGCGTCTTCCTGATCCCGGACCAGTATCTGGCGCGTAATGTCGCTGCTCAGACCGATGTGGAAATCCTGACATGGGCCGGCGCCTGCGAAGTGCATGAGCGTTTTACCACCCAAGATATTCGCGACATGCGAGCGGCCAATCCCGGCGCCGTCATTCTGGCGCACCCCGAGTGCCCGCCGGAGGTTCTCGCCGAAGCCGACTACGCCGGTTCGACCGCCGCCATGTCCGGCTATGTAGAACGCGAACAACCAAACCAGGTT
>JBCBSY010000420.1:0-2438 GCA_039818925.1 Pseudomonadota bacterium
CAGGCCTAGCTCTCGATCGAATAGTTTTCCATCACCGGGTTGTCGAGCAGTTTTTTACACATCTCTTCGGCTTTGGCGCGTGCTTCAGCCTCATCGGTTTCAGCAAGCTTCATTTCGATGATCTTGCCCTGACGCACGGCCTCTGCGCCGTCGAAGCCAAGCCCTGCAAGCGCGTTTTCAATTGCCGCCCCTTGCGGATCGAGAACGCCGTTTTTCAGCGTGATGGTAATTTTTGCTTTCATGGGCTGTCAGCTCGCGTGGCGTCTTTAACGGGCTGATACACTGAGCCGAAAGCGGGGGCAATGCGGGGGCGCAAGCTTTAAGGCGTGTCGCCCGCCGGTCAGATACGCATTGACTGTGCGGTTTGGCGACCCCGCTCGGCGCCAAGCTGTGCATAGGCGGCCTCCGCCTGATCGCGTTCGAATTCCCGGCGGGCTTGGCGTTCGTCCGCTTGCGCCATTGCCTCTTGCGCGCGCAAGCGCGCGTCGGCCTGAATCATCCGGGTGTGGGCAAGTTGCGCCAGCGCAAGGTCTTCGGCGCTGCGGGGCGGCGGGGCCAATGCCGTATCGCGCAAGGTCTCGAGCTTTTTGATGGTCGCTTCGGGGTCGCCAGGAATGGGCGCCGTTACGGTAAGTGCCCGGCTGCCGGAGGCAGGCGCGGCGGATTGCAGCTTCCAGCCGGGGGGCGCCTCATCTTCGCTGAGCGCGCTGGTGGCGCTGCGATCGGGCGTTGTTGCGCGCAGTGATGTCACCGCGCCGAACGACGTCCGGCCGGTCGAATAGCTCGAGGCGTATGTCGAAACCGCGAGGGCCATAACGCCTTAAGGTTATAAGAACGGATATTATGGAAGCGTTTGTAAAACGGTTCGGTTTTTAGCGAGTTTTCGGTACGATACGTGCAAATCCGCGACTGCGAATATTACTTTTCGTTATCGCTCACGAGAACCGGGCCGGTCTGGCCGGAGCTTTCAGTTTCCCGCAGAACGCCCAACCGTCGCGCGACTTCCCGGTAGGCGTCGGTCACCTCGCCCAAATCCTTCCGGAACCGGTCCTTGTCGAGGATGCGCCCTGATTCAAGATCCCAAAGCCGGCAGGAATCGGGGCTGATCTCGTCGGCTATAATCAGCCGCATCATGTCGCCTTCATATTGGCGTCCGAATTCGATCTTGAAGTCGATCAGCTTGATGCCGGCGCCGGCAAAAAGTCCGGAAAGAAAGTCGTTGACCCTGAGGGCTTGAGCCATCATGTCGTCGATCTCCTGCGGATTGGCCCAGTTGAACGCCGTAATGTGTTCTTCCGAAACCAGCGGATCACCGAGATCGTCGTTTTTGTAATAGAACTCGATCACGGAACGCGGCAGCGCAACGCCTTCCTCGATACCAAGCCGCTTTGCGATGGTCCCGGCGGCGTAATTGCGGACCACCACTTCCAGGGGGACAATCTCCACATGCCGAACGAGTTGCTCGCGCATGTTCAGCCGCTTGATAAAGTGGGTCGGCACGCCGATGCGCTCCAGCCCCGTCATGATGAACTCGGAGATACGGTTGTTGAGAACGCCCTTGCCCTCCAGCACGGCCTTCTTTTGATTATTGAAAGCGGTGGCGTCGTCTTTGAAATACTGGATGATGGTGCCGGGCTCCGGGCCCTCAAAAAGGATCTTCGCCTTGCCTTCATAAATCTGCTTACGGCGGGCCATTTATTTAATCCTTTCAGTCCCTTGCGGGCAGTCTTGGCTTCGGGGCTTGGTGCCGCTTCAGCGGCGTTTCCGGCATGCCGGCCCCATCTCGCTAGCACGGCTGCGACGCCGGGAGAAGCGGGGGTTTACGCCTTGCCGCGGGAGAAGGGAAGGGCTGGCGCAGGACATTTTCCGCAACTGCGTTGCGCCGCTTGAAAAGCCCCGTAAAGTAGCCTTTAAGCGCCATATCCGCTGACAGTTTGGAGAATTGATTGATGACGACGTTCGACGACCGGGAAGACAAGTTTGAGAAGCAATTCGCCCATGACGCCGAACTGCGGTTCAAGGCCGAGGCGCGACGCAACAAGCTTCTGGGCCATTGGGCGGCCGGGCTTCTCGGCAAAACCGGCGAAGAGGTTGAGGCTTACGCCAAGGAAGTGATCAAGGCGGATTTTGAAGAAGCGGGCGATGAGGATGTCTTTCGCAAGATTCGGGCGGATTTCGATGCGGCGGGCGTGGATCAGTCAGACCACCAGATCCGTCGTCACATGGATGAAATGATGATCGAAGCCATCCGGCAGATTCGCGACGGCGAATGACGCGCGACAAGTGGACCTGCGTTGAATGAATAGCGAGTCCAATGATGGAACGTAATGATTGACGGTCCGTCTTTCGTGCTTTTTCTGGGCGGCGCATTGCTCCTCAATTTCACGCCGGGGCCAGATATGGCGTTTACACTTGCCTCTACGGCCCGCGGTGGAACA
>JBCBSY010000421.1:0-2420 GCA_039818925.1 Pseudomonadota bacterium
ACTGGCCTGTCACCGGCCGCATTAGCGGCGTGTTCGGATCGCAGCGAATTCTGAACGGCGAGCCGAAGAACCCCCATTCCGGCCTCGATATCGCGGCGCCGACCGGCACGCCGATCCGCGCGCCCGCGCCTGGGGTCGTGCGGCTGGCCGAAGACGACATGTATTTCGAAGGCGGGCTCGTCCTGCTCGATCATGGTCACTGGCTGGAGAGCGCGTTCCTTCATATGTCCCGGATTGATGTCGCGCCCGGCCAGCGCGTGGAGAAAGGGGAGATTATCGGTGCGGTTGGCGCTACCGGCCGGGTAACTGGACCGCATCTCCATTGGAGCTTGAAATGGCGGGGCCGGCTGGTGGATCCGCAGCTGACCCTGGACCCCCTGTCGCCGATGAAAGCGGCGGCCTCCGCCGGGGAATAGGTTTTACGGGAAAAGCGACTGGGCGGCTGCCTTGGCCTTAATTTTTGTAATTGACAATCATTATTAACTTCTCCATGTTAGTTGCGAGTGGGTCGCAATTATGCGCCTGCCACAGGGAACCGCAGCAACATGTATGTGTGTATCTGCAACGCGCTGAAAGACCGGCAACTGAATGACGCCAGTCAAGGCGCCCGCACAGTTGCTGATGTCTTCCGTCGTTGCGGCACGCGCCCTCAATGCGGGAAATGCCTTCCGGATGTTGCGCAGATGATTGAAGACACGCGTCAGAATGATGATGCACGCCCGCTGGCCGCGGAATAGTTATCCATAATTTTACGTGACGCGCATTTTTCTGCGCAACTGATAGTCGCTTGCAAAGATAGCGCTTGGCCATAGGCCATGATTGTCTATTTTGTCGAAAGCGATTCGATAGGAGAGTGTATTCGTGAAAGGCGACCAAAAGGTCATCGACTATCTGAACAAGGCGTTGCGGTTTGAGCTGACAACCGTCAATCAGTATTTTCTGCATGCGCGGATGTTCAAAAACTGGGGTTTCGATCGACTCGCCAAGGTTGAGTATGATGAATCCATCGATGAAATGAAGCATGCGGACGAATTGATCGAGCGCATTCTTTTTCTGGAAGGCCTTCCAAACGTTCAGGATCTCGACAAGGTTTACATCGGAGAAAATGTTCGCGAGGCGTTGGAATGCGACTTGCGCGCCGAGAACCGCGCTCATCCGCTTTACAAAGAGGCCATTGCCTATTTTGAATCGGTCAAGGACTATGTGAGCCGGGAAATTTTGGTGCGCATTCTCGAATCTGAAGAAGAACATATCGACCATCTGGAAACGCAGCTTGAGCTGATGGACCGGGTCGGCGAGCAGAACTACCTTCAATCGCAAATGAAGACAGGGGAATAAGATGCTGCGCGCCGCATTGCTGGCGATGTTTCTGACCGTGCTTTTTGCCGCCTGCGCCACGGATGGCCCCTCAAATGGCGCCGACGGACCTGCGCCCGGTGAGAGCGGCGGGATATGCGGCGGGGTCGCCGGCTTCGCGTGCACGGCAGAGGGCGAATATTGCGCTATGGAGCCTGGCGCCTGCGTTGATATCGCGGATGCGGCGGGCGTTTGCCGGGTGCAACCGCAGATGTGCACACGCGAGTATCGCCCGGTCTGCGGTTGCGACGGCGAAACTTACTCCAACGCCTGTTCCGCTGCGGCCGCTGGGGTCAACGTCGCCCGCGCCGGCATGTGCCAATAGTTTAAGTGGAACTCGTCGGCCAGCGCCGGTGAAACCATAACCACTGTCCCGGCTGCGCATGAATATCCGCCGACAGCTTGTCATTGATCTTTGCCGTGAGCGCGTGGACATCGGCGTTCAGATCGCTGGATGGCGAGAAAGGCAGCGGTTCTTCGATCGTCATCCGAAAGGTCGCGCCTTTCAGGCGCACCAGCGTGACGGGCACAATTGGAACGCCATATTTCAACGACAGTCGCGCCGCCGCCGGCGCTGTCATGGCGGGGCGTCCCATGAACGGCGCTTCGATCCCGCTGTTCAGTTTTTGATCGACCAGCATCATCAAAGACCGCCCGGCTTTCAGATTATCCACCAGCGCGCGTCCGCCGCGTTTTCCCTTTGGGATTTGCCGGCGCGACATGACGCTGGCGCGGTGGCGAATGATGAATTCATCTGTTAGCGGATTGTTTGCAGCGCGATAGACAAAAGCGTTTTTAACGCCGAGCTTGTGAAAGGTCGCGGGGATCACTTCCCAGTTTGCGGCGTGGCTGGAAACAAATATCGCCGGCGGGGCGTCGTCCAGCGGCAGGCGTTCTGCCCCGATAATCGATACGCGCGCGCCGTCATTGCCTTCGGAAAGTGCTTTCAGATGCGCAAATTCGCCCGCCGTCCGCCCGATATTTTCACAGATGTCTTTAAGTACGGCCTTACGCTTTTCAGCCGGCCAATCGGGATAAATCAGCGCCAGATTGCTCTCCGCCCT
>JBCBSY010000422.1:0-2409 GCA_039818925.1 Pseudomonadota bacterium
GCCTTCCTCCACAAGACCTTCCGCCCGCAATGTCGGCAGATGGGTTTTTATCAACGCCGAGAGCGCGTCATCTTTTCCGGGTTTTGGCCGGTAACACGCAATCACCATCACACCCATGCGAAACCTCCTAACCGCCCCGCACGCACGAATCGAGCCCATCACGGCGCACCTGATTCATCCGTATCCGGACCGTTCCAACACGTTTGCGGACATAAGGCCCCGGCGGATCCACCCGCCATTTATGCGGGTTCGGCAGAACACTCGCAAGCAGCGCAGCCTCATACGGGCTCAAATCCGACGCGGCTTTGCCGAACCTGGCGCGGGCCGCCGCTTCCGCGCCAAAGTGACCATCGCCCCATTCTGCGATATTCAGATAGACTTCCATAATGCGCCGCTTTGACCAGAAATTTTCGATCAGCACGGTCATCCACGCCTCGCCGCCTTTGCGCAACCAGCCGCCGCCATTCCACAAAAAGGCGTTTTTTGCCGTCTGCTGGGAAATCGTCGAGGCGCCGCGCAAACGCCGGCCCCGCTCCGCCTCTTCGAGCGCCTTGTCGATCGCCTCAAAATCGATGCCGCGGTGAAGACAAAAACGCGTATCCTCCGCCGCGATGACAGCGGTGACAAGATGCGGGGAAATATCCTCAAGTCGCGTCCAGTTATTGGTGATATCTACACCTGACAGGCTGCGTTGCGCCATCAGCAAGGTGCCCGGCGGCGGCGCAAAGCGATAAAATCCCGCCCACAATATTGAACCAACGATTGCCACAACGCCAATGGCGGCGAATATCCGCAAGGCGAGAGTCACTTGGTCGAGCGCGCTGTGCTTCTTGCGCCGACCGCGTTTCTTTCGCTTCTTCTTGGACGCCTTTAGAGCCACAGCTTAATCCGTATAACCCTTTAACTTGCCGTCGATCACATAACGCAGAATGTCGACCACTTGCGCCGGCGTTTGCGTCACCGCCAGCGCGGCCGCGTCAATTTCCTTCAGCGCATGTTGATGATCGGGTCCGTGCATGACGATCAATGGCTTGCCAAGTGCTGCAGCGACGCCCGCATCAAACGCCGCGTTCCATTGCTTGTATTTCTCGCCAAAGCGCACGACCACAATGTCGGCCTTACGAATTAGCGTGCCGGTGCGGATGGCGTTGATCTGCGCCCCTTTCCGGTCATGCCAAAACTTGTCGTCTTCTGCGCCGAGGATGGCGACGCCGCAATCATCGGAAGCCGGGTGGTCCGTCACCGGCGCCGTCAAGCGCACAGGCAGATCCGCCGCTTGCACGCCTTTGGCGATTTCTTCCCGCCAATCGGTATGAATTTCACCGGACAGATAAACAGACCACGTCATGAAACGCCTCTCATCCTTTGCGGCGCGGCGGCGCTGTGGGCCGCCGCCGCATCCCACGAAAAAAGCGGCGGGAGCCGCCGCGCATTGGTGTAAAATGACGCCCGGCGCCAAGATTTACAAGAAGCTGTCTGCAAATGAAGAAACGCAACGCCCAGCGGCGACAGACCGCTAGCTGTCCGCGAACACGCCAAAAGACCGGAACCGCTCTATGAAAGGCGTGTAGTCGGCCGGCTGCCGCTCGCAAAGAATTTCGTCCTCCGAAAACGCGATCCAGCTTTGCGCGCTTTTCACCCAGATGTGCCCGGCAGGGCGCACCCAGCTCGTATCGTCAAAGGTTCCAGCGCGAAGGCTGAAAACACCGCTAGAGGGCGTCTGACCGTTGACAATCCGGCTGCCGCAATCCCCACAAAAAAGCCCGTACCGGCTGTTGCCTGAGTCTGACGTCCATTCGGTTTTCGAAGGCGCGCCATCGGTGAAGCGAAAAGTGGTTTCCCTGACAATGGCGGAGAGCACAAACGCGCCGCCTGTTTGTTTCTGACATGTCGTGCAGTGACAGCAGCAAACCATCAATGGCGGCGCCGTAATCTCATAGCGCAGCTTGCCGCACTGACATCCGCCGCGTTGGGGGAGAGCCGCCATGCCCTACGCCTCCGCGTAATCGACCACGCCGGCGCCTTCGGTGCGCCCTTGCGGGCTTTTCAGCCATGCCTCGCAGCATGCTTTCGAAAGCGTCCGTACCCGGAGAATATAGGATTGGCGTTCCGTCGCGGAAATCACCCCGCGCGCATCCAGTAAGTTGAAAATATGCGACGCCCGGATGCATTGTTCATATGCCGGCAGCGGATAGGCTTTGCCGTCGCGTTCGCCCGCCTCGATGATGGCGGCGCAGTTTTCTTCCGCTTCCTTGAACTGGCGGAAGAGAATTTCGGTGTTTGCCAGCTCAAAATTATACGCCGATTGTTCAATCTCGTTCTGATGAAACACATCGCCATAGGTGAAGGGCGACCCGTCCGGTTTTTCACCGCCATAAACAAGATCGAAGCCGTTATCGACGCCTTGCA
>JBCBSY010000423.1:0-2407 GCA_039818925.1 Pseudomonadota bacterium
CACCAAGCTCCATAGTGACGGGCGTCAGGTTAGCGCCGGCCGCTTGCATGATGGCGCGCCCTGTTGTCGTCCCGCCGGTAAACGAGATTCGGTCAATCCGGGGATGCGCGCAAAGCATGGCGCCAGTTCGTGGTCCCGCGCCATTAACAAGATTCACAACGCCATCAGGAACGCCCGCCGCTTGCAGTAGAGCCATCATTGCAACCATGGTCAGGGGCGTCTGCTCAGAAGGCTTGACGACACAACTGTTCCCGAAAGCAATGCAGGCGGCGATTTTCATCGTCGTCAGCGCAAGCGGCGCATTCCAGGGCCCGAGCAATGCAGCCACGCCAACCGGATCACGCCGGACATAAGTCAGGTAATCAGCATTCTGCGTGTAAAGGTCGCCGCCCGACTGACCAATATACCCGGCAAAAAACCTGAAATTGAGCGCCGCCCGTTTGATCTGACCGGCGAGCAGATGATGATAGGGAATGCCGGTGTTCAGGCATTCAAGGCCGGCCAGCCGCTCAGCGTTCTCTTCGATGAGGGATGCAATCTTTTCAAGAACTTCCTGACGCTTCTCAACGGTGCTCTGGCGCCAAGTCCTCTTTTCGAACGCCTTCGCTGCCGCAGTAACGGCGGCGTCCACCGTGTTGGCGTCAGCTTCAACAAGTTCTGAAATTTGTATCCCAGTCGAAGGGTCAAGGACAGGAAGCCTCTCGCCATTCGCATCTTCAGCGCCGTTGATAATGTTAGCGCAAACAGACGGCGCGATAACTCGATTTCGTAGGGTGTTCGCATCAGTCATGAGGCTTCTCTATTTTTTTGACAAGCGTTTATCGCGCGGCGCGCCAGCTCCTGTACGGAAAAATCGGAAGCAGGATCCCGTCCAACTCTGCGACGCATCGCCCAGGCCAGACATGGATTAGAGGAAAAAATCGGCGGCGCGCTTACATCGGCGTAAAGCGCCAGCGTCGGCATCCCGGTGCCGCTGAGCAAAACGGCGTCAACGCCGGCGCGTGCTTTGGTGACGGACGCCAAGGCATCCGCAGAGCCAAGCTGATAGATCAATCGTGTATCGCGCGAACCTGTATCGACGCGGAAACGCTTGTGAACGCGATAGCCTTTTGCCGACCAGTAGCGCACGCCAGCGTCGATCAAAGCGTCAGGGTAAGGCGCAACAAAAGCAATGGTTGTGACGCCTGCGGCGCGCAACGCCTCGTCGATCGCTTGAGTCGCAGAGATGACCGGCGCTCCAAGCGCCTCTGTCCCATCACTTAGCAAGCGCGCCTCGCGCTCCGCGCCGAGCAAATAAGAAGAACCGGTGCATGCAAACCCGGCGACATCGAGCTTTAGCTGATCGAAAGCGACCACTGTTTCTGGAAGGCGTTCGAAATAATCGATCAGCCGCTGGGTAGAATCCGCTGCGGCGGAAACACATCGCGCAGAACAGATAACGCCGTCCTGCGGCAACAAAACCCTCATTTCGGCTTCCACAGTGGGGTTTGCCTGGGGCGTGAGTACGCCAAAAAAACCTGCGCGGCCATAATCATATCGGGCTTCAGGCATCGAGCATTGCCTCCGAACGGCGTAGCCCCTCGATCATGGACGTCTTCATCAAATGCGCATGGGCAAGGGCAGGCGTTTCTGCTTTGCGTTTCAAGTCTTCGAAGACTTTGCGCCGCGCCGCAGGGTTCTTCTCTTGCATCCGGCCCCGATTTCGGTCGGCCTGCGATAAAATTTCCGCCCCGACAATCTCGCGGCGGACAGACGCATATCGATCGAGCGGTTCATCGCTACTGGTATCGAAAGTCTTTTTCAGTGCAGCCGTCAGCGCGAACGCATCATGGATGCCGCCATTCATGCCCATCCCCCCGGAAGGACTATTCAGGTGCGCGGCATCGCCCGCGAGGAGCAGCCGGTCCTTTCGAAAATTTTGCGCCAGGCGCATATGGACGCGATAGGGCCGCACCTCGCCGACTTTATAATCCTGCTCCTGGCTGATGATGCGATTCAGTTTTTGTTGAATTGAATTCGGCGCCATCGCTTGCTCGATGGTCTCATCCTCGTCCGGATAAAGACTACACCGCCAGATATCGCGCAAACGCAGCAATGAAAACGTCCCCCGCTCCCACCAGATGTAATTGACATTGGAAAGGCCGGGCAAATGCGTTTCGAAAGGAAAAGGTGTCGTCGCGAGGATTGTCGTTTCCGGATAGGTGTGGCCGTCAAACGCGTCATCGACATAGTCCCGCACAATACTACGCGCGCCATCGGCGCCGAAGATGTATCGGGCGCAAATATACTGCTTTTCACCGCCGCAACTTAACTCAGCAACCACCTCCTCAGGACGTTGGTCGATAGACTCCAGCCGCCAGCCCATCCGAATATCCGCGCCGTTTTCGCTCAACTGATGAAACGCAAT
>JBCBSY010000424.1:0-2401 GCA_039818925.1 Pseudomonadota bacterium
GCTCCAGGCGCAACTGCAAAATCTCGCGGATGTTGTCAGCGTTACTGAACTCATTGTCGTTATCGCCACGGTTCGTCCAGGCGTTGAATACCTGTTCACGCAGATCCCGGCGCGTAGAGAAGGTCATAAACGGTTCAAAAGAAGACCGCGCGAGCGTGATGACATGCTTGCCGTCCATGTCACGGTCCGCGCCGGCTTGTGCAGCGGCGCTTACAACAAAGTCAGGCAGGCCCGCCTTGTCCTTGTCCGACTTAAGCACCAGCGTGAATTCCTCGGCGTCCTTTTGCACATTCTGGCTGAAGGCAGTGTAGAGCGACGCTAACCGCTCGGTGATCTCAGCAAGGCGCGCGCGGTCATCTCCCTCCAGCTTGGCGCCGGCGCGAACAAACCGATTATGCGTGCGTTCGAGTACGCGCGCCTGCTCCGCGTTAAGATCGAGCGAATCAGCAGTGCGATAAAGCGTATCTATGCGAGCGAACAAGTCTTCATTCAGCGCGATCGCGCTATTGTGGGCCGCAAGGCGTGGCGACATTTCCCGCTGGATCGTACGGATTTCATCATTGGTCGCCGATGACGCCAGCGCGCTAAAGGTGCGCTGCACGCGCAAGAGATCCGCGCCAGCGCGCTCAAGCGCGACAATCGTATTACTGAAACTCGCTGGTGTGCGGTTTGCTGCGATGGCGTCGATTTCCGCATTATGCAAGGCCATTGCATGTTCGAATGCGGGGATAAAGTGATCGGGCTCAATCGCTTGAAACGGCGGCGCGTTAAAAGGCGCTGTCCATTCTGAAAACAATGGGTTGTCAGCCACCGCCCCACGGGTGGCCTCGACTGTTGGTGTTTCAGCAAACGCCGTCGGCGCTGCGGCCATGAAAGCGAACGCAGCGCAGGCCGAAAGCAAATGTGCGCGTAAAGTGGCGCTGGCTGATAACTTCATCTCATTCTCCGTTTCGTTTCGCATAGACGCCGCTTTTTGCGGGCTGTGATTTGATCACAAATTTGATGACTTCCTGCCTAGGATTTCTCTTGGCGCTAAAATAGCTGCTGCAAATATGCTTGCGCCTTTTTTATTCAAGGATAATCTTGATAGGATTGTCCGTGGGTATAGCGGACTCCCTTTGCTTGGCCCGCGCTAGTCAATGGTAAGAGTTCGGGAGTCACGGGTAAGCTGACGCGCGACAGTGGTCGCCTCACTCAGAAACACCGCGTCAACAGTCTGGATTGCTGAAAACGTATCGAACCCATTTACGGTAAGCGCACCCAGACGCGTGGGCGTTTCACAGTTGAAGAGATAAGTGACTTCGAAATCATTGTGAGAATCATGATTGTGATGTTCGTCGTCATGAGCATGGTGATCATCATGACTGTGCGCTTTTTCGTCATGTTCCGTCGTGCTTTTCATTAGAAAGCCCTCAGGTAGAATGATTGCCGCCGGTGCTGATGTTGCGCAGCGCGCGCGTTCGTCAAGCGTCAACATGGATTGATAAGACGTCACTCGTTCCTTCAATTCGACGACCAACGCGCGTTCGTCGTCTGTTTCCGGCAGCCGTTCAAAACCCAATACGTCAATGAGCGGACCCTTCATTGTCACCGTCAACTGGGCGCCATCCAGTGCAGCGAAAAACTCCCACACGCCATGCACATGAGCCTCATGCGCGCGGTGATCATGATCATCATGATCGTGGTCATGTGTCTCGTGGGCATATGCAGGGCTCAGGAAAATGCAACCTGACACTGTGGCCAGGAATGCAAGCATTCGCGCATCAACCATCATATTCCTCCCAATGCTGAATTTCGAGCGTGTATGCTGCGTTGCCTAAATCATTCATGTGTCGTTGGGTTCGAAGAATTCCAATCGCCCAGATCGCATTCCACTGTTGGCCAAGGTCAGCCGGCTCTTCCGCTGTGACGTAGACCAATTGATTTGGCGGCGGCGGCGGCGTATGAATGCACGCGCCGAAGTAGGGCACGAGAAGAAATTCGGATATTTTTCCGGATTCTGTATATTCGAACGGCAAGACAAAACCGGGGATCCGGACAAGTTCGCCCTCTAGCTCTTCAACGACATTGAACGTGCCAATCTGAACCGGCATGATGCCCATCATCGGGTCGTCATACGGCGAATGCCCGAATCCCAATGAACCCTGGGACGCGTACAGCTCTTCCAACCGTTCGATCTCGCCTTCCGGCAGCAAGTCTTCCCAATAAAGCGTCTTCGGCTCAGCCGCAGAGAGCGGCGTCGCAATCAATAAGGCGGCAATCAAAAGCATGTATTTCATCGAAGACCTCAAATCCGAACGGTAAGCCCGTCGCTTAACGACCGGCGATAGGCGAGCCATCCAGGGAGAAACCCAAGCACAAAGCCGATGAAGACCACCCCGCCTGCAATATAAAGATCATA
>JBCBSY010000425.1:0-2398 GCA_039818925.1 Pseudomonadota bacterium
ATCATCGTGCCGAGTCAGGACATTGTTCTGGGTCTTTATTACATCACGATGGAAAAAGAGGGCGAGCCGGGCGAGGGCAAGATCTTCGGCACCATCGAAGAAATTGAACATGCGCTGACGGCTGGCGTCGTGACGTTGCACACGAAAATCAAGGCGCGTTGGGACGGCGTTGATGAAAATGGCGAAACGGTGCGTGAGCTGGTGGACACAACGCCGGGCCGCATGAAGGTTGCGCAGGTTTTGCCGCGTAATTCGGATGTGCCGTTTTCCGTGATCAATCAGCTGCTCACCAAGAAGACGATCCAGGGGCTGATTGACATCGTCTATCGCCATTGCGGTCAGAAAAAGACAGTGATCTTTGCCGACCACATCATGGATCTCGGCTTTAAAGAAGCCTGTAAGGCTGGCATTTCCTTTGGTAAGGACGACGTTGTCATTCCCGAAGCGAAACGCGAGCTTGTCGAAGAGACCCGTAGTCTGGTGAGTGAGTTTGAACAGCAATATGCTGAAGGCCTCATCACGCGCGGTGAAAAATACAACAAAGTCATCGACGCCTGGGCGAAGTGTACGGACAAAATCGCCGACGCCATGATGGATGAGATTTCGGAAACGAAGTTTGACGAAGACACGAAACGTCAAAAAGAGCCGAACTCCATTTATATGATGTCGCATTCCGGCGCCCGTGGCTCTCCGACCCAGATGCGTCAGCTCGGCGCCATGCGCGGCCTGATGGCCAAACCGTCCGGCGAGATTATCGAAACGCCGATCACGTCGAACTTTAAAGAAGGTCTGACCGTACTCGAGTACTTTAACTCGACTCACGGCGCCCGGAAGGGGCTGGCGGATACGGCCCTGAAAACAGCGAACTCCGGTTATCTGACCCGCCGTCTTGTTGATGTCGCCCAGGACTGCATCGTGCGCGAGCGCGATTGCGGCACGACCAACGGCATCACCATGGAAGCGGTCGTGCAGTCAGGCGAGATTGTCGTGCCGTTGTCGCAGATCATTCTTGGCCGGACCTTGCTCGAGGATGTCACGCATCCGGAAACGGGCGAGGTTCTCGGCAAGGCCAATGACGAGGTTGATGAAGCCCAGGCCGAGGAGATCGAAGGCGCTGGTATCCAGAAAGTCCGTGTACGGTCTGTTTTGACCTGCGATTCCAAGTCGGGCGTTTGCGGCAAGTGTTACGGCCGCGACCTTGCGCGCGGGTGTCAGGTGAATATCGGCGAGGCGGTCGGGGTGATCGCCGCGCAGTCCATCGGCGAGCCGGGCACGCAGCTCACCATGCGGACATTCCACGTCGGCGGTACGGCGCAGGTTGGCGACACGTCCTTTATCGAAGCAAGCCATGAAGGCGTCATCAAGCTTGAAGGCGGCAGCGTGTTGAAGGACTCCCAGGGCGACTTTGTCGTCATGGGTCGCAATACGCTCGTCAAAATTCTCGATAGCGACGAAAAAGAGCACGCCTCCTATAAAGTCTCCTATGGCGCAAAATTGCGGGTCGCCGAAGGCGGCAAAGTCACGCGCGGCCAGCGTCTGGCTGACTGGGATCCCTACACCTTGCCTATCCTTACGGAAGTTGCCGGCAAGATTAAGTTCGAGGATCTGCAGGAAGGCTTCTCGATGCAGGTTGTGGCTGATGAGGCAACCGGTATCGCGAGCCGCGTTGTCACGGATTGGCGCGCCAATCCACGGGCTGCCGACCTCAAACCGGCAATTGTGGTTGTCGATGACAAGGGCGAGCCGCTGAAGCTTTCTTCAGGCGGGGATGCGCGTTACCAACTGCCGGTTGACGCAATTCTCTCGGTTGAGGATGGCGAAGACATTGCGCCGGGCGATGCGATTGCACGTATCCCGACGGAAGGCGCCAAGACCCGCGACATCACCGGCGGTCTGCCGCGGGTGGCGGAGCTGTTCGAGGCGCGCCGTCCGAAAGATCATGCGATTATTGCGAATGTCGATGGCCGTGTTGAGTTTGGCCGTGATTACAAGAACAAGCGCCGGATCAAGATTATTCCTTCGGATCACAATCTTGAGCCTTCAGATTACCTCGTTCCGAAAGGCCGCCATATCGCGGTTCAAGATGGCGATTTCATCGCCAAGGGCGAATATCTGATGGACGGCAACCCGGCGCCGCATGACATCCTGGCGATCATGGGCATCGAGGCGCTGGCTGACTTCCTTATTGATGAGATCCAGGAAGTCTATCGACTGCAGGGCGTGCCGATTAACGACAAGCATATCGAAGTGATCGTGCGCCAGATGCTGCAAAAGGTGGAAATCACGGATCCGGGCGACACCACCTTCCTTGTGGGCGAAATTCCGGACGAGAAGGAATTCCTGTCAGAAAACGAGAAGGTCAAAGCCGAGGGCGGGAAGCCCGCGGTGGGTCTGCCGG
>JBCBSY010000426.1:0-2396 GCA_039818925.1 Pseudomonadota bacterium
TTCCTGCGCTTCGAGCGCAAACACGGGCAGAAAACTCAGTGTGATGATGATGAGCGAGAAAAAGATCGCCGGGCCAACTTCAGTGGCCGCTTCCGTCACCACGCGCCAGCGGTTTTCCCGCGTAATGGGTTCCTTTTCCATGCGCCGGTGCAATGTCTCGATCATGACAATAGCGCCATCGACCATCGTGCCGATAGCGATGGCGATACCGCCAAGCGACATGATGTTGGCGTTCACGCCCTGAAACTTCATGACGATGAATGCGGCGAGAATGCCCAGCGGCAGGGTCAGAATAATGACAAGCGAGGACCGCAGATGAAGCAGAAAGGCCGCGCATATCAGCGCGACGATTAAAAATTCCTGACTGAGCGTTTTGAGAAGATTATCGACCGCGCGCTCAATCAAGGCGGAGCGGTCATAGGTCTCGACGATCTCGACGCCTTCGGGCAATCCGGGGCGGAGTTGGTCGATCTTTTCCTTTACCGCATCGATAGTCGCCAGCGCATTGTCGCCCCAGCGCATGATAATGACGCCGCCGACCGTTTCGCCTTCGCCGTTTAGCTCGCCGACGCCGCGCCGCATTTGCGGCCCGATTTCAATGTCGGCGACATCACGCAACAATAGCGGCGTGCCGTTTGACTGCTTTCCAACGGGAATGCGCGAAAGACTTTCAATTGATGAAACATAACCGCGCGCACGGATCATGTATTCGGCTTCGCCAAGCTCTAATACGGAACCGCCAACTTCCTGATTGCCCTCCTGAATGGCGCGGCGCACCTGCGCCAGTGGCAGGTTGAAAATGCGCATCTTGTCGGGATCGAGCGTCACCTGATATTGGCGCACCATCCCGCCGATGGTTGCGACTTCCGAAACGCCGGGAACGCTTTGCAGTTCGAACTTCAAAAACCAGTTCTGTATGCTCGTGAGATCGGCAATATCATGCTGACCTGTGCGATCCACGAGCGCATATTGATAAATCCAGCCGACGCCGGTCGCATCGGGACCAAGTTCCGTTTTTGCGCCTTCGGGCAAGTCGCCGGCAACCTGGCTTAAATATTCCAACACGCGCGAACGCGCCCAGTAAAGGTCCGTGCCGTCTTCAAATATAATGTAGACGTAGGAATCGCCGAAGAACGAATAGCCGCGCACGGTTGTCGCCTTCGGCACGGCAAGCATTGCCGTCGTCAGCGGATAGGTGATCTGATCTTCGATGACCTGCGGCGCCTGGCCCGGATAGCTTGTCTTGACGATAACCTGCACATCGGAAAGATCGGGGATCGCATCCAGCGGGGTTTGACGTAACGAAACCAGTCCGGCGACGAAAAGCAGCAATGCAAACAGGATGACCAGAAACCTGTTCGCAATGGACCAGCGGATGAGCCCTTCAATCATCGCACTGTCTCCATTTCGTGGATGACGTAAGGATTGCCTTCATGGGCGCCGATTGAAAAGCGAACCCGCGCGCCCGGCTGGAACGCGCCAAGATCAATGTTGTCCATGACGGTGAAGTTCATCGTCATCGCCGCCATGCCGAGCGCGGGGATAGGACCATGTTTCAGTCTGACCATGCCGTGATCGGGCATAATGTCCTCGACAACGCCCGTTGCATCGGCCATCTCGGGCGCGCTCATCTCCATGTCATGCTGTGAGTGATCCGAATGATCGCCGCCCCCATGATCATGATCCATGCCGCCGGCGCTTGCTGACTGATCATTCATGTCCATGGAGGGGGCGTCTTGTGTTTGTTCGAGACGCAGGCTCGCGCCGGCAAAGCTGCTTTCGGAGTCAATCAGGAACTGCCCGGAAGCAACAACGGTCTCGCCCGGATTGAGGCCCGAGAGGATTTCGATTTTGCCGCCCGCTTCCATGCCGCTGGTGACGGCTGCAGGTTGAAACCGTCCATCATCAAGAGCGAGGATGACGCGCTCTTCCCGTCCGGTGCGGATCAGCGCCTCTCGGGGGATGATCGTGGTTTCCGGGCGCGCCGGCCCTTCGATCTCAACCGTCATGAACATGCCGGGCTTCAATCGCTCGTCCGGATTCTCCAGAACGGTGCGAACCGGAACGGTGCGCGTGACAGGATCAAGGTCGGGATAGATGTAATCAACGACGCCGGTGATGATATTGCCGGGTTCGAATTTTGATTCTGCTTTGACGGCCGCGCCCTTTCGGAGCTGGCCGGCATTGGCTTCGAAGACATCGCTCATCAGCCAGACGACGGACAAATCCGCGAGCGCCATGATCTCGGTATCGGGTTTTACGAACTGACCGTCAGCGACATTGAGCGCTGTTACAACGCCGGTGATCGGCGCAAAAACTTTAACGTATTGATCGGTTTTTCGGCTTTTCTCGATGTCCCTGATCTGAGTTTCGGAAAGATCGAGCGCGCGCAGACG
>JBCBSY010000427.1:0-2394 GCA_039818925.1 Pseudomonadota bacterium
CCGCAACGTATCGGCAGCCATGAACCCCACCTTCCCTTGTACAGCAAACAACAACCATCGCACGGGTATTGCTTGCACCAATGAAACCAAAATTATTCCCGATCTTCATAAATGAAAAGAGCCAGGCTCAACCGTCTGCAAAGAACCGTTTCGCAACGCCGCGCATTGGGATAAAAGCCAAATCATGCCCCATCACCGCCCCCGATCTGACCTCGAAACCCATGACGTGACGAACCAGCCGCCGCCTTTTGAAGGCGTCAACCTGTTCGAGGGTGATCAGGCGCTGAAAGGCGCCGTCGAAAAATGCGGTGCGGATAATCACGGCGAGCGATTAACCGCTTACGGCGCGACGCTTGGCTCAGCGGAGATGATCGAACATGCGCGCCTCGCACACGCCAACCCGCCCAAGCTGAGAAGTTTTGACCGCTTTGGCCACCGCCTTGATGAGGTGGAGTTTCATCCCTCTTATCACGCCTTGATGGATCTTGGTCTTTCATCCGGCTACGCATCAATTGCCTGGACATCGGATAAAGGCGGACATGTCGCGCACGCAGCGATGGTTTACATGCAGGCCGGCGCGGAACCTGGCGTCGGCTGTCCGATGACCATGACCTACGCCGCCGCGCCGGCCCTGCTTCATCAACCAGATATTGCGAAGGAATGGCTGCCGCGCATCACCGCCGGCGCTTATGATCCGCGATTTATTCCCGCGAACGAAAAAGCCGCGGCCACCATCGGCATGGCGATGACGGAAAAACAGGGCGGGTCGGACATTCGCGCCAACACGACGCGCGCGACGCCGCTGGATGATGGCGCTTATGAGCTGATTGGCCACAAATGGTTCTGCTCGGCGCCGATGTGCGATGCGTTTTTGACGCTGGCGCAGACGGACGCTGGCGTCACCTGTTTTCTCGTGCCGCGCTGGCGCCCTGATGGAACCCGCAACGCCTTTCATATCATGCGGCTGAAAGACAAACTTGGCGATCGCTCGAACGCGTCATCGGAAATCGAATATCACGGCGCGTGGGCGACCCGGATTGGCGAGGAAGGCCGCGGCGTTCGCACGATCATCGACATGGTGCAGCATACGCGCCTGGACTGCATCGCAGGATCGGCGGGCGGCATGCGAGCGAGCCTTACGCAGGCTCTGTGGCACACGGCGCATCGCTCTGCGTTTCAGAAAAAACTGATCGACCAACCGGCAATGGCGATGGTGCTGGCGGATCTCACGCTGGAAACAGAGGCCGCGACTGCGCTTGCCTTGCGCATCGCGCAGAGTTTCGACCGTATGGCGCAGGACCCGCGCGAAGCCGCGTTCATGCGCCTGGCGACGCCGATTGCAAAATACTGGGTCTGCAAACGCCAGCCGGGGGTCGTGTACGAAGCGCTTGAATGCCACGGCGGCGCCGGCTTTGTAGAGGAAGGACCGATGCCGCGCCTTTTCCGCCAGTCCCCGCTCAACGCGATCTGGGAGGGGTCCGGCAATGTCATCGCGCTCGACATCCTGCGCGCCATCAGCCGTGAGCCGGACAGCCTTGAGGCGTTGCTGGCCGAGTTCGCCGATGCAAAGGGCGCGAACCGTTTTCTCGACGCGCATCTGTCAAGGCTTGATAACTGGGTGCGCCCCGGCGCCTTGCACGAAGCCAGCGCGCGGGCCTTCGCCGAAGATATCGCGCTTGCGCTTCAGGCGGCGGCGCTGCGCCAGACCGCGCCGGATTTCGTTATGGACGGATTTTGCAATGCGCGCCTCGATCTGGAAAATCGTTCGCTTATCTATGGCGCAGTGAAAGCCGACATTGATACGCGCGCCATCATCGAACGCGCCATGCCGTTCTAGCCCTAAGCCTATGCAGCGCGACCCGTTTCAAGAAACCGCAGCGTTCGAATGAAATCCGAACAAACACCTTAAGGGTCTGCTAATCGCCCTTGCCTAGCGTTGGCCCGATAGCGGGCTTTGGGTGCAGCGTGGCGCGGAAAACAGACATTTCTCAATACGCCTTGATTCCGGCAATTCTGGCGTTCGCTGGCGCCGCGTTTGTGTTGAAACCAGAGGAGTTGCGCCGCAATCCCCTGCTGGAAGCGAAGGGCGTGATCGGCATGGCGGCGATTTATGAGGTGATGTACGCGCGTTGCGTAGAAAGCAACCTCAGCGAACATTCAGCCGGCGGCGGCGCTTACGCTTTTCGGTTCCCGGCTCACAGCGATAAAGACGCCGCCCGGTTTGTTTCCAGCGCCAGACCACAATGCGACATCGCCAGTCTTTACCGCCTTGACCGGACACCCGCTGACGCCGCAAACAGCCGGAAATTTGCGCGCACGCGCATAGAAATCTAGCGGCAAACACCCTTCATCGCTTTGTCAGGCTGCGTTGATCTTTGCAATCGCCGCCGCGTA
>JBCBSY010000428.1:0-2390 GCA_039818925.1 Pseudomonadota bacterium
ACCCAGGCTGGGCGCCAGCCATCGCTGAACCCGCCGCGCCGCGCAGGGGTCTCGGAAACCATGGTGATTGACGCGGCGACGCGGACGTCGCTGGAGATTTTGCAGACGCAAACCCACAGCCGAAAGGGATCGCTCTTATGGGCGGTGGACCGGACAGTGACCGGCGCTGGCGCGCGCGCCTTGGCGTCGCGCTTGTCCGTACCGCTTACCAATATCGAAGCGATATCCAGCCGGCATGACGCGATTGGCTATTTCGAAGCGGCTGATGAGTTTTGCGAAACCATACGGACCCTTTTGAAGGAAACACCGGATGCGGCGCGCGCCTTATCCAGGCTCGCCACGCAGCGGGGCGGGCCGCGTGATCTGGCGGCGCTGCGCGATGCGTTGATCAAAGCGCGAGAGATCGCCGCGCAATTATCGGCCAATATTGATGCCGCCCCACCCGCCTTGTTAAAGCGTGCGGCCGACGCGCTTGAAGACCGCAGCGGCGAAGGGTTCTCTGAGCTTATAACGACGTTGCGGGAGGCGCTTGGGCCGGATCTGCCGATGCTGGCGCGCGACGGCGGTTTTATCGCGAAGGGTTTTGATCCCGGGCTCGATTCCGTTCGTCTCTTGAGAGATGAATCGCGGCGGGTGATCGCTGGCTTGGAATCGAACTATCGCGCGCTGACGGCGCTCAAAACGCTTAAGATCAAGCATAACAACGTACTCGGATATTTTGTCGAAACGCCGCCATCGCAAGGCGATAAGCTGATGTCCCCGCCGTTGAGTGAGACGTTCATTCATCGCCAGACTCTGGCGAGCGCGGTTCGTTTTACCACCAGCGAGCTTGCAGAACTGGACGCAAAGATCAGCCGCGCTCGTGATGAAGCGATAGCGAGAGAGCAGGAGCTTTTCGAGATGCTCGCGAGTGCAGTGCTGGCCCGCCGGGAAGACATTTCGAAGGCGGCGGACGCGTTGGCGGAAATCGATATCGCCACGGCTGGGGCGGTTCTGGCGCTTGATCAGCGCTATGTGCGCCCGCGCCTCGATGACAGCCGTGCTTTTCACCTGAAGGGCGGGCGTCACCCAGTGGTTGAGCGCGCCGGGCAAGATGCCTTTATCGCCAATGATTGCGTTTTGGGCGATGAAACCGATGCGCGGCTTTGGTTGGTGACGGGCCCCAATATGGCGGGCAAGTCAACATTTCTGCGCCAGAATGCGTTGATCGCGATCCTGGCGCAGGCGGGGCTCTATGTGCCGGCTGAAACGGCGCATATCGGTATTGTGGACCGTGTGTTCTCGCGCGTCGGGGCATCGGATGATCTTGCAGGCGGGCGTTCGACCTTCATGGTTGAAATGGTCGAGACCGCAGCGATCCTTAATCAGGCCACGGAACGTTCGCTTGTCGTCCTTGATGAAATTGGACGCGGCACATCCACTTTCGACGGCATGTCGATCGCTTGGGCGGCGATTGAGCATCTTCACGACGTCAACCGCTGCCGGGGCTTGTTCGCGACCCATTACCATGAGTTGACGGCGCTCGCGGAGAAGTTGTTACGGCTGGAAAATGTTTCCATGACAGTTCGCGAGTGGAAAGGCGATGTTGTCTTTTTGCACGAAGTCGCCTCCGGTCCGGCGGATCGCTCTTATGGCGTTGCGGTGGCGCGGCTTGCGGGGTTGCCGCCGCAGGTCGTGAAACGTGCGGAAGCGGTATTGAAAATGCTCGAGCAACGCGGCCGCGATGGCGGCGGGGTTAGTGGCGCGATGACGGATTTGCCTTTATTTGCAGCGGCGCCAAACGCGAAAGATGACGACGATTGTCATGAAATCGTCATCATAAATGCACTGGGTGCGCTAGACCTCGACGCTATGTCGCCGAAAGATGCGCTCAATGCGCTTTATGAGTTGAAATCGAAGCTGGATGGGGTATAGCCGCGCGCAACAATAGCAGCAGCAAACCGAATCAGCGCGGGCTTTTACCATGATGCAGTGGGCGAGATTGATCCAGGCGGCGATTCTCGGCGGCCTGTTGGCGACCGCTATGCAGACCAGCGCCCTTGCAGAAAAATCATCGGCATCCGGAGTAAAAGCAGGCGTTGCCGCCTACCGGGCTGGTGATGACGGTGCGGCCTGGCGATTGTTAAAACCCGCCGCTGATGACGGGACGCCCAAAGCGCAGCGCTATCTCGCCTATCTGATGCTGGACGGGCGTGCGCCGAAAGGCGACGAGGCGAATTTTGAGGCAGGTGTTGCGCTTCTGAAACAGGCGGCGATCGCAGGCGACTATGCGGCGCTCATTCGACTGGAGGATTTGCGCCGTCGGCAACTTGCACACAGCCCCGGCCTCGACGATATGATCGAGATAGAGACAGCCCGTGCTGAGCAGGGAGATCCGGTTGCGGCTTGGC
>JBCBSY010000429.1:0-2383 GCA_039818925.1 Pseudomonadota bacterium
GGCGGCAAGGAGACAATTATATTGTCGAAACACAGACGGCCGGGGGTCGCTTTGTTAGCAAAAAAGTCTATGTTCCGTAACAAGTAACGCGAGAAGTTAAATGGATAAACTTTCAAGAATTGTTGATTCTGAAGGAAGCATTCGCACTGATTTTATAGCTGAATATGAATTCAAAACAGTGCTAGTGTTTGACATTTTTCGAGGTGTTGAGGCGGACTGGTTGGCTCATGCAATCACGAGATTAGCCAATAATGTTATGCAAGAAATTGAATCTCTTTCCTACGATGATGGAAAGATTGTTGACGAAAAAAGATTAAAAGTTACGAGAGACTCCATCCTTGAATATGTATTAGACAAAAATTTATACCACACTATCTTGACAGATGGTGATTTGAATTTTGTTGCATATTTTTCTCAATATCGGGATTTTTTCCTTATTTGCGGCAAGTCGGAATTTTTGCAAGCTGCATATCCAGTAGCCTCTGACACGATACGCTTCCAGTACTTTGAGAATGTCAAGTTAGAAGCACAGCGAGGGCCGGTAGATGAGGATCACTATGCTAAGCTATGGGAAAAGTATTTAGACTCATCATTATGAACAGTTTGGTAAGGCAAGAGAGACTGCGGTTTAGTGCGTGGTTGCTCCGAAAGCATTGTCTGGCTGCTGTTATTGACGCCATTTTGAGTTCGTGTAGGCCTCAACCGTGTGACGAGCGCCAAGGACGGCGCGCGCACGCTGGCGTCTGTCGCCTATGACGCGCTGTCACGCCGCCAGCGCATCACCTATGACAATGGCGCGTCGGCGTCTTACGCCTATACGAACCGCGGCGATCTGACCTGTCACGACTGGAACCTGACGGGGGCGGCGCCGGCGAACTGCAATGATGCGGGCGCGGAGATCGCCTATGACTTCACCCATAACGGGGTGGGTCAAATCCTGTCGCAATCGGTCTCGGACAGCGCCTATCGCTGGTCGCCAAGTGCGAATGGCGTTGACGCCTATGCGGTGAACGGGCTCAACCAGTATACCAGCGTGGGCGGCGCAGCGCCGGTCTATGACGGCGGCGCGGCGGTCGGCAATGGCAATCTGACCACGGATCATCGCGGTCAGTCTTACACCTATGATGCGGAGAACATGCTGCGCAGCGCCAGCGGTCTTGGCGCCGGGGTCGCTTCCTATCGCTATCGCGCCGACGGGTCGCGGGCCGAGAAATCCTACGCCGCCACGGTGACGCGGTTTTATCATGCGGCGATCAACAGCGGCGCCTGGGCGCTGGCCGATGTTGAGGGCGCGCGGCGGGGGCGGGTGTTCAAAGACGCGCCGCCGGACGCCTATGGGCTCGCCTTTGCCGGCCCCTTAAGCCCTGCGGATCAGGAGATCCTGGAAACCGACGGCGCGGGCGCGGCGCAGCGGCGCTATGTCCGCCTGCCGGGTTCGGTGGATGAGCCGTTCCTGATGATCGACTTCACGCTGAATGGCGCCTGCAATGACAATAGCTACGCCCCGTGCGAACGCTGGGCGCATCAGGACCGGCTGGGCTCGGTAGTCGCCGTCTCTGACAGCGCCGGCGTCGTCGCGACGAGTGATCAGTATCGCTATTCGCCCTATGGCGTGCCCGGAACCGAAGGGGCCGGGGGCTTCCCGTTCCGCTTCACCGGCCAGAAGCTCGATCCGGAAACCGGGCTCTATTACTACAAGGCGCGCTATTACGACCCGGAGGTCGGGCGTTTCTTACAGACCGATCCCATCGGCTACGAAGATCAGCAAAACCTCTACGCCTATGTCGGAAACGATCCGGTGAATGCAATCGATCCAACAGGTAGGGATACGGTTAGATGCAGCACGCGAAGAGGCTCGATTACCTGTACTCGTCGACGAAATGATAACCCTGATACTATCCGCGTGAATGGCAAGCTATACACGCTAGCCGGAGAAGGCGGAGGCAGATCGGATGATCAAATCGGTCAAATTGTATTCGATATTGTGGACGCTACCGATCCGGATAACGAAATCGAGAGCGTGAGTGTCGCAACCTATCGAGATTCCGAAGAAACGGCAGGTGCAAAACGCGGAGCAGCCTTGGCGTTGCTGCCTGCAACGCGGATTATCAGGACGGTGCAAACAGCCCGGAATATACGTAATTATGAGCGAGGGAGGACAAACACACGTCGTGGTGATAATACTACTGTTAGTGGTGGAGGGCGGCGCGCTGCCGCGAAAGAATTCCGAAGGCAAACTGGGCAACGACCCGACAACGGTAGAGTGTCTACTGGTACCAACTCTTCGGGACAGAGGATAATTTACCGGCGGCAAGGAGACAATTATATTGTCGAAACACAGACGGCCGGGGGTCGCTTTGTTAGCAAAAAAGTCTATGTTCCG
>JBCBSY010000430.1:0-2380 GCA_039818925.1 Pseudomonadota bacterium
GAAAGCCGCCGCCGCACGCGCCGCGGAAATCGGCCCTGACATGATGCGCAAAATTGAGAAGGCGATTCTTCTTAATGTTCTCGACACCAACTGGCGGGAACATTTGCAAATGCTGGACCATTTGCGCTCGGTGATCTGGATGCGTGGTCACGGCCAACGTGATCCCGTGAATGAATTCAAGACCGAATCGTTCACGCTGTTTCAGGGCTTGCTCAATGGTCTGCGGCGTGACGTTACGCGCATGTTGATGCATGTTCAGGTACGCGCGCCGGAACAGGCCCTGCCGGAGCGGCGCGACATTCCCATGACGGAAACGCACGTGAATCCGTCGACCGGCGCCAACGAGATGGCGGAACCGGCCCTACCCCGGTCACGGCTATCGGCCGGCATCGGCACGCTGCGCGGCGCAGCGCGGACGCAGTCTGTCGATCCGAGCAATCCGGAAACCTGGGGCCGGGTGCCCCGCAACGGCCCCTGCCCTTGCGGTTCAGGCAAGAAGTACAAGCACTGCCACGGATCGATTTAACGTAAGTAAATCCGGCTACGGATTGACTTTTCGCTTCATCGCCTCAGCAATTTCAGGGCGCGCCTCTGCGTTGGGCAAATATTGCGGCTCAAGCCGCGCCATCGTCCGTTGTTCAAAGGCGTAACCGAAGGACAGAACTTTCGCGTCTTCGTCTTTTGACGCCATAAAGGAAATACCCGTCGGCAGACCGTGCGCAGAACCCATGGGCACGGTGATGTTGGGATAGCCCGCAATCGCCGCGAGATACCCGGCGCCCGCCCAAGCCGGCCAGACATCGCCATTGACCGCATCGACGCGCGGCGAAACCGGTCCCGATGGCGCAACCAGAATATCGACGTTGTATTCAGACAAAAGCGCGTCAATGCCGTTCGTGCCCGCCGCGGCAAGAACGGTCTCCCGAGCCTCTGCATAGTCAGGATCATCAAGGCCGTTCATCTCCGCGGATTCAATAAAAATGCTCTGGTCGAACAAAGCCAGTTCAATTTCCGCATTGGCCTCGTTAAAAGCGATCAACTCATCAAGACTGCGCGGGGCCACCGCATCGGGAGTCGATGCAAGATATTCATTGAGCGTCGCCTTGAACTCGTAACGCAGAACATCACGGGCATTGCCCCAGAAATTCTCCGCATCTGGTGCAAACTCCTCGATCTCAACAAGCACGGCGCCGGCGGCGGTCATCGCTTCAAGCGCTTGATTGAAGTCTTTGATCGTATCGTGGCTTGACCCTTCGGCAAAACGCATCACGCCGATGCGCGCACCGTCCAGTGCGCCGGCGTCAAGCGCTGCGACATAGTCCGTCTTCGCCTCCCCCGTCGCCATAGCGTTGAGCATCATCGCGGCGCCAGTCACCGTTTTGGTCATCGGTCCGGCGGTGTCCTGGGTCGAGGATATTGGGACGATATATTGCTGCGAGACCAACCCGACAGTCGGCTTGAAACCGACGACGCCATTCACTGTGGACGGACAGATAATCGAGCCGTTGGTCTCGGTGCCGACGGCGCCAGCCGCGAGAGAGGCCGCAACCGCGGCGCCAGAGCCGGAACTCGAGCCGCACGGATTGCGGTCAAGCATGTGCGGGTTTTTCACCTGCCCGCCAAGCGCCGACCAGCCGCTATTGGAATCGTTGGACCGAAAATTCGCCCACTGACTGAGATTGGTCTTGCCGAGAATAATCGCTCCTTCGGCGCGCAGCCCGGCAGTGAGCGGTGAATCGCGGCCCGTGACATTGTCTTTCAGCGCCAGCGCGCCGGCAGTCGTCGCCACCGGATCGGCCGACTCGATATTGTCCTTCAGCAAAACGGGCACGCCGTGAAGCGCGCCCAGCGGCTCGCCCGCCGCTTGTTTTGCATCGAGCGCGCGCGCATCCTCCATGGCGTTCGGATTGAGCGCCAAAACGCTTTGCAGCGTCGGCCCTGACCAGTCTACCGCCTCGATGCGTGCGATATAAGCCGCTGTCGCCTCCTCCGCGCTGACATCACCCGCCCTGATGGCCGCGGCAAGCTCCGGAAGCGTCATCGCAGCAATGCCTTCTGCGGCATAGCTTTGGCGCGCATCCGCCATTGCAGGAGCTTGCGTCGTATTCTGAGCGTCTGATTGTGTCGCGGGCTGAGAGCATGCGGTCAAAACCAGGATCGACGCGCCGCCAATCATCACTTTTTTCATGTCCGTCACCTTTTTATTCCCACCAATAGGGCGCGCGCTGAAAGTCGCCCGTTTGTTCCTCGTTGAGGGTCGCGGCGTTATAGAGCCGGCCATTCAGCATCACGTGTGATATGTCGTCCGAATTCTGGATATCTTCCAGCGGATTTGCATCGAGGATCACAAGATCCGCAAGTTTGCCTGCTTCCAATGACC
>JBCBSY010000431.1:0-2373 GCA_039818925.1 Pseudomonadota bacterium
CTCAAACAGCGCGGTCTCTTCCTCATTTGATGGATTGTCGAGGATTGTTGGATCTTTTTCCGCGTCCGCGCCGAGCAGGATGAGGAGGGTTGCGTCGCCGCCGTCATCCAAGATCATGTTGGCGGTTTCGCCATTCGGCCATTCAAAAATTTTGTCGGCGAGATCCCAATATTCTTCCAGCGTTTCGCCCTTGAACGCGAAAACCGGCGTGCCGGCGGCGGCGATCGCCGCCGCTGCGTGATCCTGGGTTGAGTAGATGTTGCAGGAGGCCCAACGGACTTCGGCGCCCAGCGCCTGCAGGGTTTCGATCAGAACCGCCGTCTGGATCGTCATATGCAGCGAGCCGGCGATGCGGGCGCCTTTTAGCGGCTGTGAGTCGCCGTATTCTTCGCGTGTCGCCATCAGGCCGGGCATTTCCGTTTCGGCGATTTCGATCTCACGGCGACCATAATCGGCGAGATTGATGTCTTTGACGTCGTAGTCATGGTGTGCGGGCGCGGTCATGGCGGCATATTCCCTGATCTAATGAAAGTTGAGGGCGCTATAACAGGGGCGTACCCCGGCGCCAAGAGACATATAAAGATTTCTTTATGTGTTTCCAGAGCGCGTCGAATAGATTTCCGAGACTCGTCAGTTTCCTGTAAATAATTGTTATTAATCGACAATATAAGGTTCGAGATCAGCCATATGATGCTTAAGACGATCGTCAATGTGCGCGCCGCCGCGAACTCGGGATCTCGCGTTCTCAGTTGGCGGCCTTTTCGCGCATGGCGCGCAAGAATAACCACGCCCACCGCCTAACCGGGCCCTGCTTTTCCTGAAAAATGATTTCATCCAGACGCTGGAAAGGCCGAAACACCGTGTCGAGATGACCCTCAACCGGATCGCAAAACAATTCCGTCACCATCATATCCTCGCGCCGCCGACGTCTTTCTTCAATTCGGATTGGCCGAATGAGCGCCCTTTTGCAGCGCCGCGCCCGAATATTATCGTTCCCAGCATCAGCCTAACATTTTCGTGAACGATTAGCGCCGGCCCCTTGTTCATGTGGTATGTTTTGCCCGGGCAGGGCGCGAATAAGGGATGCCAATCATGAGAACACCTATGTCGCTTGCCGTTGCCGCAAGCATAAGCGCGCTTTCGATTTCGTCGCTTGGAGCGGTGGAACACCATGAAGCGGAAGAAAAAGTCGACCCTCGTCTCGGCGAACGTGTCGACCGCATCTGTTTTCAGCGCAACATCAATAGCTGGCGCAGCGTCAAGGACGAGGACGATGTGGTCCTCCTCGAGCGCAGCGTAAACAACTGGTACCGCGTCGAATTGAACGGCGGCTGCGATGAGCGCTTGTTCCGATTCGCAACTGCAATCGGCATTGACAGCCGCCCCGGCGGCGGATGCGTCACTCGTGGCGACACCATCATCGTTGAAGACGGCCCGGGATTTAACCGGCGCTGCATCATCACGCGCATCTATGAGTGGAATGAAGACGCTATTGAAGATGAATCCGCCGCCGAGGGAGAAGACGGCTAATCGTCAGTCTGCGATTTTCGTTTCGGCGATGTGCCCATGCGAGCCGTTTTCACTCTGAATAAATCGATAGGTGTAGATTGCTTTGCCGTCGGGTGACGGCATCGGTTGCGAGTTGGCCCAGGTTTCGTTGGTGAGCGTTGTGACCTCCAGCGTCGATACATCGATGGAAAAGGCTTGCGATACGTAAGGTCTGCCGTCGCGATTCGACGCGATGATCACGGACTGCGAATCGGGCGCCCAAATCGGCCAGCCGTCAAAAGCCGGATTGTTTGTGATGTTTCGTTCGTCGCTTCCGTCGCGATTGGCGACGAAAACTTCCGAATTCGTTTCGATCGGCGCTTGGACCCAGTTTACGCCAGGCTCGTCGATGACTTTTCGATAAGCGATCATGCGATTGTCGGGCGAGGGTGACGGGAACGTGCAAACGGCGCGACAATTTGTATGCTGTCTAACGTCGGAGCCGTCAGCGCGCATGCTGAAGATTTCATGCCATTGGTCGGACCATTCGGCATTGCGGTCCGGCGTTGAACGGGCGGAATTGAAGAGGATGCGCCCGTCTGCCGACCAGTGGGGGTGGGAATCAAAGCCGACATCATTGGTCAAGCGCTTCTTGTCACTTCCGTCCGCGTTCATGACGAAGACTTCTGACTGACCGTCAACGGTTGCAGCGAACGCGATTTTTTCGCCATCCGGGGACCAGGCCGGCATGACGGGGTCGTCGCCGCTATCGAGAAGCACCCGAAGATTGCTTCCGTCCGCATCGACTAAGTAAAGCGCAAGCCGTCCTGACCGATCGGACTGGAACGCGATGGTGGAACCGTCCGGCGACGGCGCCGGATAGGA
>JBCBSY010000432.1:0-2370 GCA_039818925.1 Pseudomonadota bacterium
CGCCGCGGCGCAAGCGCTGATCCTTGAAACGCCGGCCCATGCGGCTCTGGAAGAAGATCAGGTTCACAACCATTGCAATGATCAGGCCGATCGCCGCCATGAACAAGAAGCTGCCCCAGCCGGAGAGATCACGCTTGGTCGTGTATCCGTAAAGGCTCATCGCGCCGAAAACGGATGCGGTGATGAAGAATGCCCGATAAATTTCAATCGCAGCCCCGGCTTGCTGGAAGTAAAACAGCATCGGCGCAATCATTGCGCCCCAAAGCGCGGCGTAAGCCCAATACATGGCGTGTGCTGCGGCCTTCGAGCCGGAAAAGATAATCCGTGGCGCAAGGAAGCCAAGGCCGATGATGCCGATGAAGCCGACCCAGCGTAGAGGGGAGGCTGCAATCTGGGTCATCAGCGCCGGGTTGCTCGCCATCAGCATGGCGATCAGCCCGGTGCCGGCGACGCCAAGCGCCATATAGTTGTAGACGCCAAGCATGTACTGGCGCAGGCCCTGGTCGATGGCGACGCCGCCAGTCTGGGCGACGCTTCCGCCAAATTGTCTGCGGGGTTCGTTCATGTGACGCAATCCTTTCATTACCCATGCGCGGGGCGTAACGCCGCCGGCGAAATCTGAGCTGCTAATATTGTGGGGCCCGGGGGTATGATCAAGGGGCATGGGGTCGGTTTTTGATTGGTTTTGGCAATCAAAAACCTGGTTAACACCTTCAATTTTAAGCGTTTATCCGAAAGGGTCAGGACCGCTTGCGCAACCGGGTTGCGAAAAAGCCATCCATGCCGCCCTTGTCTGACAACATCGAAGGCAGGGTTCTCAGATCGCCGTCGCGATTGACCGCCTTCTCAAGGCCGCCAATCTCTGCGGGGGAAACGGGTTCGCGCGTCAGCCCTTCGTGCCGCGCCAGCGCCGATTTCGCCTGCGCCTCGCCTTCTTCGCGCTGCAGGGAGCATACGCAATAAACCAGCGCGCCGCCGGGCTTTAGCAAGGTAACGGCGTGATCGATCAGCCTAGCCTGAAGATCGACCAGCGCGGCAAGCGCGGTCTCGTTTTTTGACCAGGGAATATCCGGATGCCGGCGGATGGTGCCGGTCGCCGTGCATGGCGCATCGAGCAGGATCGCGTCCGCCATCCCGTCAGGTTTAAACCGTAGGGCGTCGTCTTCGACCAGACTGGCGGTCAGCTTGGTGCGCGCGAGGTTTTCCTTCACCCGCTCCAGCCGGGCGCCGGATTTGTCGACCGCTGTCACATTTGCGCCGGCGGCGGCCAGTTGCAGGGTCTTGCCGCCGGGCGCGGCGCACAAATCAAATACCGTTTTGCCAGCGACGTCGCCGAGCAATCTCGCCGGCAGGCTGGCGGCGGCGTCCTGCACCCACCAGGTGCCGTCTTCAAAACCCGGCAGTGCAGTGACATCGCTGATGCGGGTGAGGCGAATGGCGCCCGTTTGCAGAATTTGCGCCTCGTGACCGGCCCCCTCAAATCTGTTTATCCACTCGGCTACGTCCTCGCCGGGCTTGAGCGTTACATCAAGCGGCGGCGTTGTCCGATGCGCTTCGGCAATGGCCTTCGCGGTCTTCGGACCATAGCTGCGCTCCCAGCCGCGCCAGATCCAGCCAGGCGTGTCCGCCCGCGCGGGAACTTTTTCCAGCGCTTCCTTTCCCGCGTCGGCAATCTTGCGGGCGATTGCGTTGATCAATTTCGCATAGCCGCCAGTCTCGCCGCGCTCATTGGCAAGCTCGACCGAGGTGGAGACCGCCGCATGGGCCGGCGTTTCAAGGATCAGCGCTTGCGCCGCGGCGATCCGCAGGATGTCCATCACGCGCGCGGATTTTTTCGGTAGCGGCCGGTCGAGATAGGCGCCGATCACATGGTCGATGGCGCCGCGTCGGCGCAAGGTAGATGTCGCGAGCAGCCTGGCGAAGGCGCGGTCCGGGCCTTCCAGATGTTCAAATGGCCGGGTGCGCGCGATCGCATCATCGAGCGTCGCCCCGTCATGGATCCGATCAAGGATCTCTAAAACAGCGCGGCGCGCTTCAACGCCCGGCATGGTCGAGAGCGGTCGTGTCCGTGCGCCTTCCGGTTTTTCTTCACGCTGCCGGCGTTCGTGCGGGGCTTTGTCCTCACGTCGCGGATCCGTACCGGCGCGATCCGGGCGGCGATCCGAGTGGCGTTCTGGCCGGCGGGAAGGCTGATCGTTGCGTCTGTTTTCCATAAGCGCCCGCCTTAACCATGCCTGCTGCTGAAAGTCACCCGAAAAACAACGACAAAACATTGCATCTGGCCGAGATCACGCTTTTCCCCTAAAGTCCTAACGCTGGGCCGTCGCCGCTGCGTGCTGCGGCCCGGAACGTGACGAAAGGGGAAATGAG
>JBCBSY010000433.1:0-2368 GCA_039818925.1 Pseudomonadota bacterium
ATCGCGCTTTCGTCATGACGATCGCGCTTTCGTCACGAAGCTCATCAACATTCGGCAGGTTTTCACGAATGAATTTGGAGTCGATCGCACCATCGACAATCACATGGGCCACATGAATGCCCTGCGGCCCCAGTTCGCGCGCCATCGACTGCGCCAATGCCCGCAATCCATGTTTAGCGCCCGCAAACGCTGAATATCCGGCGCCGCCGCGAAAACTTGCCGTCGCGCCCGTAAAAATAATCGTCCCGCGCCCGCGTTCAATCATCCGCGACGCCACTTCGCGTCCCATCAAAAATCCGGCAAAGCAGCCCATCTCCCAAACCTTCCGATAGACACGCGTTGTTGTTTGGGTCACAGGAAAGTTTACATTGGCGCCGATGTTAAAGACGGCGGTTTCGATCGGCGCGATTTCATTTTCAATGCGACCGATAAGGGCGGCCATCACCTCTTCATCTCGTGCGTCCGCCGGCAACGCAACAGCGCGGTGACCCTCATCGATAATCTCTTGCGTAAGCGCCTTCAGGGCATTTTCGTGACGTGGCCGGCGCACAAGGCAGGCAATCATGCCCTCGCGTGCAAAGGCGCGAGCGACCGCTGCACCTGTATCATCCCCAGCGCCAATAATCAGGCATGCTTTGTTTTCAGGCATTGGCGTGACCTTCATGTGCCGGCGAAGCGCCAGTGTTGATGCAACGCCAGATTAAGTAAACCGGTTTCGGCGCCTGCGCCGGCCATAAAAAAGGCCCGGTTTCGTTTTCCAAAACCGGGCCTTCTTCTCACTGGGGTGGGGTCGTTCTTTTAGTTGCGCGCCTTCAAAGCGTCGCGAATCTCTTCAAGAAGCACCTCGGAACGCGGCGGCGCGGGGGCCTCGGCGGGCGCTTCTTCCTGTTTCTTCTTCAGACTGTTCATGCCTTTGATCAAGAGAAAGACGGCCCAGGCAACCACCAAAAATGCAATCACATTGTTGATGAACGAGCCATAGGCGATCACCGGCGCGCCGGCCTCCTGAGCGGCGGACAAGCTCTCATATTGAACGTCCGACAAATTGAAGAAGAGATCGGAAAAGTCGACGTCGCCCATCATCCATCCGACTGGCGGCATGATCACATCATCGACAAGGGATTTGACAATCGTGCCGAAGGCGCCGCCGATAATGATCCCGACGGCCATGTCCATGACGTTGCCCTTAACGGCGAATTCCTGAAATTCCTTGATGATGCCCATGACGGCCTCCCTGTTTTCCGGTGAGCGCGCCATGACACGCTGGCGCCCGTTTCCCGTTAAGACCGCCGCGATTGTCTTCGTGCGATTCGGGCCGGACGCTAGTGCGATTTGTATAGAGAGCAAAGACGAAACTTGACGATTCGACGTCGATTAATAGACCTTCATGATATCTTTCAGCGGCTTTTTGATCAGCGCGTGATTGGGAATCTGCGCATCCTCTCTGGGATGACCGGTCACGATCAGAAGATAAGGTTTTTCTGTAGCCGGACGGCCGAGCGCCTTGCCAAGAAAATTCATCGGGTTCGGCGTATGGGTGAGAACACCCAATCCCGCATGATGCAAAGCCGCGATTAAAAACCCGCAGGCGATGCCGACGCTCTCATGGATGTAGTAGTTCTTCTTATCCATCCCCGCCTCAACGCCGCCGCGACGTTGTGCAAAGACCGCAATCAACCAGGGCGCGGTTTCAAGGAATGGCTTGTCAGCATCGGTGCCGATCGGCTCCAGCGCCTCAAGCCATTCTCCGCCGGCGCGCCCCTCGTAAAAAGCGCGCTCTTCTTCCTCGGCGGCAAGGCGGATCTTCCGTTTTAGTTCCGGATCCCCCACCAGTCCGAAAAACCAGGGCTGGTGATTTGCGCCTGACGGCGCACGCCCGGCGGCGGCGATGCAGTTCTCAACGACGTCACGGGGAACTGGCTGATCGGTAAAATCGCGCACAGTGTGGCGGCGCCGAATGTCATCGAAAAAGCTGGCCGCCCGCGCGCTCATCTCTTCATCGCCGCGCTCTATAAAGTCTCCGAGCGCGGACAAGGGCGTGAACTTTTCATGACTCATGAACTCAATACTCGCTTTGCTTCCATTGAAAAACATTACCGGATGTTTCTTAATCGCCGGAATAGAGCGGCCCCGGATCGCCGATCCTGCGATAGACAATTTCGTCACCCGGCGAAACCGTTCCATCTTTTGTCACATGGCTGGAGACAATGCGAATATCTTCATCGCCATAAAAAGCCTCTGACCGGACTTCAGAAAATTCGGCGTGCCCGATGACCTGCTCGACGGCGGTGCAGGGAAAGACCGGCTGATGGGTGGGCTGGGGCGGGACACGTTCGTCCTCCAGAGCGATGGTATCGACATAGTGGTC
>JBCBSY010000434.1:0-2365 GCA_039818925.1 Pseudomonadota bacterium
ACCATCACGTCGCTTTTGGGGTTTGAGGCGCTAGTCACCTCAGGTTTCAATGAAACCTTTGCCTGCCGTGTGTGACCGTAATCAAGCGATTTTCAAGATGATCTTACTTGAAAAGGGAACTTACCGGAAAATTTTGTGAATAAGCCGCCAAACTTGCAGCAAAGGCACTAGTCGCCGGCTTCTCTGATCAGTAACCAATCGCAAGCCCGTCTTTGCGCATCTCCGTTGCGCCGACATAGACGCCTGTATCGGGATCACGCATGATCGCTTGATAGCCGCCAAACATGATGCCGTTCTCGACCACTTCGACACGATGGCCCTTTGCGCGTAACTTCTCAATGGTCGCCGCCGAAATGCCGGGCTCAACATTGAGCGTGCCCATTAAGTCGACATCATCGGCGTTGAGGCGGTCCGTTGGCGCCCTCCCGCCCACATGATTGAGGCGAGCCGCGTCTCCCGCTTCTTGCAGATTCATTCCGTAATCGACAATGTTGACCAAAATCTGAATATGCCCCTGCGGTTGCATGCCGCCGCCCATAAGTCCGAAACTGATAAGCGGGGCGCCGTCTTTCATGACAAAAGCCGGGATGATCGTTTGAAACGGGCGCTTGCCCGGCGCATATACATTCGGGTGGTCAGGATCGAGTGAGAACAATTCGCCGCGGTCCTGAAGCATGAAGCCAAGGCCATCGGGCACGAGACCAGAACCCATTCCGCGATAGTTTGATTGGATAAGCGAAACCATCATGCCGTCTTTATCGGCTGTGGTCAGGTAAGTCGTATCGCTTTCGCCTTCGAGCCTCGGATCGCCGGGCGTAGGCGAAGGGTTTGCGACATCCGGATCGATAAGCGCGAAGCGCTTGCGACCATACTCGTCTGAAAGCAACGCCTCGACCGGAATGTCTACGAAATCAGGGTCTGCATAGTAACGGCCGAGGTCTTCGAAAGCGAGGCGCTTGGCTTCCGTTATATAGTGTAGCACTTCAGCGCTGCCGCGCGGCCATTGACTGAGGTCAACATTTTTCAAAATGTTCGCCATTTGAAGCGCCGCAAAACCCTGGCCGTTGGGAGGCAGCTCGCAAAGTTCATATCCGCGATAGTCGACACAGCCCGGCTCGACCCATTCACTTTCATGAGCCGCGAAGTCTTCGTAGCGAAGATCGCCGCCAATACGCCTCATGTAGGCGTCCATCGTGCGCGCAAGCTCGCCTCCGTAAAACGCATCACGCCCCTTTCGGGCCAAGACGTCATAGGTTTTTGCAAGATCGGGATTCCGAAAAATTTCGCCGGCGGTCGGCGGTCCGTTCTCGAAATAGGTTTCACGCGCATTTTCGAATTCGTTGATTGTGTCAATGTGCTCCTCAAAGCGCGCGAGGTTGCGCTCGAAATAGTGAGCAATCACGGGCGAAACGGGAAATCCTTCTTCTCCGTAACGGATTGCAGGCTCGAGAATACGCCGCATAGGAAGTTTTCCAAACCGGTCGTGCATCTCGAACCATCCATCGACGGCTCCCGGCACGCTGACCGGGATGTCGCCGAATGGCGGCAAGCTTTCTTGTCCGTCGAGACGGGTGATCAGGTCGTCATAGGAGCGTCCCATGGGGCTGCGACCAGATGCATTAAGGCCGTATAACTTTTTGGTTTCCGGATCCCATATGATTGCAAAAAGATCGCCGCCGATTCCATTGCCCGTCGGCTCCATGAGACCAAGAGCAGCGTTCGCTGCAATGGCGGCGTCAACCGCGTTGCCGCCGGCTTTCAAGATATCAATTGCAACCTGGCTGGCTAGGGGGTGTGCGGTCGCCGCCATCCCTTGCTCGGCGTAGATAGGACTGCGCGACCAGCTCTCGCCCACAGGACGGCCGCCCGCGCCGATGTCGGCGGCGACTCCTTCCGCATACGCGATTGCGCCGAGTGACATGATGACAGCCATCGAGACCACGACAGCATGCCTTATTGCAGCGTTCATATTGTTTGCCCCTTCACGACAAGGATGTTGAACCGAAGCGCCGCACCAACATTCGCGCTACGATGTAGCTTATGCGGAAACTCATGATGTAGAGATCCGTCTATTCGCCGGCAGACGCGGCGCGCTGTTGATCTCGCAAGGCGCGAAACTCATTGCCTTCATACCAGTTTGGCCACTGATCGGAATAGGCCATCGCCGCGCCGACCTCGTAGAGAATGTCGAAAGCTTGCACCATAGCGCGGATGTCCCAGTTCTCGTCATATTCATCGGCAGGCTTGTGGTAACGTTCGGCCCTGTATTCCGCTTCATAGGCTGCGCCCGCTTCCTTGCCTCCATCAATCAGATCGACGCCATTTTTGGCGTAGAGCATCGGCACGCCTGTTTTGGCCAAGGATA
>JBCBSY010000435.1:0-2357 GCA_039818925.1 Pseudomonadota bacterium
GCCGAAAATGGAAGGGTGCGCCGACGCCCCTCGAAGGGCAGGAGCTTCGATGGGTCAGGCGCGAAGGGCTCATGTCGATGAGCATGCCGCCGGCGGACAGGCCGCTAGCGGCGCAATTGAGGGATTTGTTGTAATGAGCGTTAAAGCCATGACGGACTCAAAACAGCGTAATCTTGCGGCGCTTGTCGGCAGGTTTCGTGACGATGAAGAAGGGGCGACGGCGATTGAGTATTCTCTCATCGTCGGGCTGATTTTTCTAGCGATCGTCGCAGCGGTGCGTAGCTACACCGACTCGACAAGTGAAATGTATCAAGAGATCGAAGATACGCTCGAGAACGGGTAGGCCGCCATCGGTCAACGAGCCCCTTTAATCGCGTCTTTCATGGACATTTGCGCCGAGCCAGGCTGCAACGGTTTCTGCTGGCTTTGATGCGGCGCCCAGCCGGTTAAATAGACAATCTCAAATTTCTCCAGACCACCATTGCGTTCAAACAGCGACAGCGCCCTGGCGAGCGCTTCCCGGCGCAAGGGCGGCGATTTTTGTTTCAGGACATTTGTTTCGCCCATGCCGCGCAGGTCCTTCAAGAGGTTGAGCGGCATTTGGTAGGAAACCTCGAACTTGTCGATATCAATGACGGGCAAGGCGAACCCCGCGCGCTGGAGCGCGGCGCCGTAATCCTGAATGACAGCGGCGGGGGCGATGCGCGGCGCAACCCCGCCCGTGACTTCCGTTTCCGCAGCATAGAGCGCGTGCCTGAGATTACTCAGCGTGTCTTCGCCGAAGACGGCGGCGATAAAAAGCCCGTCGGGTTTCAACGCCATTCGCGCCTGTGTCAGGGCGCCGACAAGATCATTCGCCGTATGCAGCGTCAGTAAGCTGACGAAAAGGTCAAGGCTTTGTGGCGCGAGGGGCAGGGCTTCCATGTCCGCGACGAGGCCGCCGAGGATAGGGAGGCGCCGTGGCGAAAGGTCAATCGAGATTGATGCTTGAACAGCGCAGGCGGGCGTCAGCATATCGACGAACGCGCCGGCTCCTTCCATTGCGCCGAGGGAGAACGTGCGTTTTACCGTTTCGAGCCTGTCGACGATATCAGCCATGGCGCGGCGGTGAAGAAAATCGTGATCCGGCAGTGTTTTCGCTGCGCGCGATCGGTTTTGGGCGTATCGGCGTCGGTCAAAAATGTCGGGCGGCGTTGCCATGGCCCGCATCTAGCGCGGTGACGGCGCTATCGGCAACTGCTTGTCAGCGAAGGTTGGCTGCGGCAGGCTGAAGACTGGATTTCGAGGAGGGCGTGGTGGATCGGGCGAAACAGCTTTTTTCCCGCATGCTTGATTTCGCGATGCCGCCGCATTGCCCGGTAACTCGCGAGGAAGTCTCTTCCTATGGCGTGCTCGGACCTGATGCCTGGCGCGCTGTCCACTTCATTGAACCGCCATGTTGCGCGCGGTGCGGCGTTCCGTTTGCTGCCGACTATGGCGACGGTGTTGAGTGCCCTTCCTGTATCGCTGAGCCTCCGGACTTCGATCGCGCGCGCGCGGCGCTCGTTTATGATGACGCCAGCCACAAAATGATCGTCGGGTTCAAGCATGGCGATCGAACGGAGTTGGCGGCGATGTTCGCGTTCTGGATGGCGAGAGCAGGCGCGCCGTTGCTTTCGACTGCAACACGCCTTGTGCCGGTTCCGCTCCATCCGCGCCGGTTGCTGACCCGCCGGTTCAACCAGTCAGCGCTTCTGGCCCGGGCGATTGCGAAATCATCTGGCGCTGAATTGATGATTGATGGATTGATCCGCCGCCGAGCCACGGCGCCGCAAAAAGACTTGTCGGCGGAGGGGCGAAAACGCAATGTTGAAGGAGCCTTCGCCTCACGCGGTAATGTCGCGAGTAAGGCGTTCGAAGGCGCGCGTGTCGTACTCGTTGACGATGTTTTGACAACCGGGGCGACTTTGTCCTCGGCGGCCCGCACGTTGAAGCGCGCCGGCGCTTCACAAGTTGATGCGCTAGTGCTGGCGCGGGTTGTAAAAGGGGGGCTCGGCGCGATATAGCGCGTGTCGCATTGTTGGAGCCGCAGATGAAAGACGTTATCGTCTATACAAAACCCTTGTGCCCTTATTGTTTCCGGGCGCTTGCACTGCTGGAGAAAAAGGGCGTGAAAGCGCAGGAGGTCTCCGCCGGCTTCGATAAAACCAAACGCCAAGAGATGCTGGCGAAATCCAATGGCAGGACGACATATCCACAAATCTTTATCGGCGACGTTCACGTCGGCGGTTTTGACGATCTGGCCGCGCTCGAAAGGGCGGGTAAGCTCGATCCGCTTTTGAATGACTAGCGACCGGTCCGTCCGCGCCGCTTGCGTG
>JBCBSY010000436.1:0-2357 GCA_039818925.1 Pseudomonadota bacterium
GCTCCGGAAAATCCCGACTAAGACCACAACAAGGAGGCGCTGGCCTCATGATCAAACGGCGACAACTTCTCACGGGCGGCGCGGTCGGCGCCGCCGGGTTGATGGCGGCAGGCTGCGAATGCGGGGTTCCGGCGGGCGGCGTCGCCCTTCCCGGCTCGCTCAGAAGCCGCGAGCTGAAAATGGTGACCACCTGGCCAAAGGATTTTCCGGGCCTGGGGACCATGGCGGAGCGCACCGCGCAGTTCATCACCGAAATGTCCGGCGGCGCGATCACCGTGCGGGTGTTTGCGGCGGGCGAACTGGTCGGCGCTTTTGAAAGTTTCGACGCGGTCTCCAACGGCGCCGCCGACATGTATCATGGCGCGGAATATTACTGGGTCGGCAAATCGCCGGCCTTTGCGTTTTTCACGGCGGTGCCGTTTGGCATGACGGCGGCGGAAATTATGGCGTGGACGGAATTTGGCGGCGGTCAGGCGCTATGGGACGAGCTTTCCGCCAGGTTCAATATCAAACCTTTCGCCGCAGGCAACACCGGACACCAGCTCGGCGGCTGGTTCAAAAAAGAGATCAATTCGCTGGAAGACATACGCGGCCTGATCATCCGCATGCCGGGCCTTGGCGGCGAAGTCTTGCGGCGGATCGGCGCTTCGGCGGTTGCGATTTCCGGCGGCGAAATCTATCCCGCGCTCCAATCCGGCGCGATTGACGGCACCGAATGGGTCGGGCCCTGGAACGATCTCGCCTTCGGGTTTTATCAGGAAGCGAATTATTACTACTGGCCCGGCTTTCATGAACCGGGTCCGCAGCTTGGCGTCGGCGTCAATCTCGATGTCTGGAACGGGCTTACCGTACAGGAGAAATCGATCATTCAGGGCGCCTGTCAGCGCGCGAACAATCTCTCCATTGCCGAATACACCCATCACAACGCGATCGCGCTGGAACAGCTTTTGACCGAGCATGGCGTAGAGCTGCGCAAGATGCCTGATGACGTCATCGCCGCCCTCGCCCGCGAAACAAAGAATGTGTTGGAGGAAACCGCCGCAGGAGATGCGTTTACGGGCCGCGTTTTTGAAAGCTTTAAGGAATCCATGGCGCGGTCAATGACCTGGGGCGGCATTTCCGACGAGGCTTATATGGCCGCGCGCCGCGAAGCCTTTGCGCTTTAACCCATGCTCGATATCACAGGCGATATTCTCAACTGGGCGGCGGCGGGCGTTATGTTTCCGCTTTTGTTTCTGCCGCTTGCATTGCTGCTTTCAAAGAAGCGCCCGCTGATCGCCTGGGTTTTGCTGGTGGGCGTCATCATCGGGGCCGGCGCCGCCTTCGCCAGACTGACGCCCGTGCTGGCGATGACACCCTCGGCGTCGCAGGCGATGTGGTTCTTTAGTTTGTTTGTCCTTACTGCGCTTGTGCTTGGGGTGCGCGGCGCAGACAGATCAACGACAATGCTCACGACAGGGTTTGAGCGCGTCACGCGAGCAACGGGGCGTCTCGTCATGTGGCTGTTACTCATAATGGCGCTTGTTCAGTTTGGCGTCGTCGTGCTGCGATATGTTTTCGGGCTCAATTACATCTTCATGCAGGAATCGATCACTTACATGCATGGCGCCGTGTTTCTGCTCGCAGGCGGCTACGCCCTCTTAACCGACGATCATGTGCGCGTTGATATTTTTTACCGGGAGGCGCCGCCCCGGCGAAAGGCGCTGGTCGATCTTGTGGGGACATATCTATTCCTGTTCCCGGTCTGTGTGCTCCTTTTATGGACGGCCTCGCCTTACGTGGCGCGGTCCTGGGCGGTGGGCGAAGGGTCGAACGAGGCTTCCGGCATTCAGGCGCTGTTCCTTTTGAAATCATTCATCCCGGCTTTTGCGGTCTTGATGGTTATGGCGGGCTTTGTTCTGGCGGCGCGGGCCAGCACGGTCCTCCGGGAGCCGCGCTGATGGATTTCATGATCGGCGATGTTCACATTTGCGCCTGCGTTTTCGCGGGGTGGCTGGACATCGCCATGGTCGTTGTTTTGTGCGCCATGTTGATCGCCGGTTATCCGGTCGCGTTCAGTCTCGCCGGAACAGCGCTGATCTTCGCGGTGCTTGGTTTGATGTTCGGCGTATTCGATATCAGCTATCTGATCCCGTTCCCGCAGCGCGTCTTCGGCGCTGTCACCAATACGACCCTGATCGCCGTGCCGATGTTTATTCTGATGGGCGTGATCCTCGAGAAATCAAAGATCGCCGAAGAACTGCTCGATGAGATGGCGAAGCTGTTCGGGTCGCTGCGCGGCGGGCTTGGCATTTCCGTCACCATTGTCGGCGCGCTGCTGGCGGCGTCCACCGGCATTGTCGGCGCGACCGTCGTCA
>JBCBSY010000437.1:0-2355 GCA_039818925.1 Pseudomonadota bacterium
GTGTTTTTCTTTCTCGGGCTGGCGCTGGTGAAACGCTATACCGAGATCAGCCAAAAAACGCAGCAAACCGAAGGCAAGATTTCCGGGCGCGGCTATTATGGCGGCGACCGTGAAATCGTCAGCGTGCTTGGCGTTGTCGCAAGCTACACGTCGATCCTTATTCTGGCGCTCTATATCACGTCGCCCGATGTCGCGGTGCTGTATGACGAGCCCCGGGTTTTGTGGGTGATTTGCCTGGTGATGATTTACTGGCTGGGCCGGATCTGGGCGCTGGCCCACCGTGGTCACATGCCCGATGATCCCATTGTCTTTGCGCTGCGCGATCGTATCAGCCTATTGTGCGGGCTGATTTGCGCCGGCGCGCTTTTGCTTGCGTTGTAATCTGATGACGAAGTTTTTCATAAACGCTTGGGACAAATTTCACGCAGCGCCGTTCCGGCATCAGCTCGTAATGATCGCTGGGCTTGCATTTGTACTGCGCATGGTCTGGGCGCTGATCGCGCCGATCGAACCGGTTTCTGATCCCTATATCTATATGGTGACCGCACAAAACCTGGCGCAGCACGGCGTTTACGGCGTCACGCCGGAAGAACCGTTCAGCTATTGGCCCGTTGGCGCCGCGGCGATTTATGCGCTCGGCTACAAAGTGCTAGGCGTGAATATGGCGCCGGTTCTGCTCTTGAATTTCACCGCTGGGCTGTTGCTGGTCTTTACCACAGGCCTGCTCGCGCGGCGTTGGTATGGACAAACCGCCGGGCTGATCACCGCCTTTCTTATCGCCATCTGGCCGAACCTGATCATGTACACAACGCTGTTTGCGAGCGAGATATTCTTTCTTGTGCTCGTGAACCTGATGCTGCTGGCGTGGCGGCCGGAGGATGCGCGCCCCTGGGGCCTTGCGATCTTGGCGGGGCTTTTTTTGGCCGGCGCCATTTTTGTCCGGCCCGTTGCGCTTTTATTGCCGGTCGTCATGGTGGGACTGGCTTTCCTGCGCCAATCAGCACCGCTTGGAAGATCTCTTACATTTACGCTTGCCGCTGTCATTGTCGCCGGCGTCGCAATTGCGCCATGGACCGCACGCAATATGGCGCTGCATAATGAGTTTGTGCTGATCTCCACCAATGGCGGACCGAATTTATGGATGGGGAACAACCCGGACTCCGATGGCGGGTACATGCCGCTGCCGGACTATGTGGACGGCATGAGCGAAACCGAACGCGCGAAGATCCTCGGCGATCAAGCGAAAGCCTATATGCTCGAAGACCCGCTCAGAACGTTCAACAACATCATCTACAGAGCGGTGAAATCGCATGATCGCGAAACCATCGCCATTGCCTGGAACACCGAAGGCCTTTTGAAGCGATACGATATTGAGGAGCGCGCCCTCTTGCCGCTGAAACTTATGTCGCAAGCCTTTTGGATGAGTGTGTTGGCGTTCGGTCTTGGCGGGGCCGTGCTCACCGTTGCGTCCATGCGCAATGAAAAGACTTGGCTGGCGCGCCTCGGCGCCCTTGCAAGCCCGGCGCTGGTGCTGTGGGCGTATTATACATCTGTCCATGCAGTGATTGTCGCCGGTGACCGGTACCATATTCCGAGCATCCCGTTCATCGCCATGATCGCGGCGCTGGCGGTGATCGCGGCGTGGCGGAAATTCGCCGCGCCCCGCATTGGGTCGCGCGATAGCGCCGTAAGAGGAGCATCGTCATGAGCGCATGGGGTTTTATTGCGGCAGCGGTTCTCGCCAATATTGCAACCAATGTGATGTTGAAAAAACTGATGGCGGGCGCCTCCAACGCGTCCGGCATCCCGCTTGTCATCGAGCTTGTGACATCATGGTGGTTCTGGGGCGCGGCAATATCCGGGGTCGTGCTGGTGGGCGGCTATCTGTTGGCGATCCGTACGCTTGATTTGTCCGTTTCCTACAGCATTGTCACAGCGTCCGCGCTGATCGGGATTTCCATCGCGTCGGCGCTGCTGCTGGGTGAAAGCCTAACGCTGGTGAAGCTTGCGGGCATCGCACTGATCATCGCCGGCATATACCTGATTTCAATGACACAAGGCGCCTGACCGGCAACGGGTCAACGACTTTCATCGGGAAGCGCAAAAGCGACGATGCTGTCGCCGAGCTTCGTGCCCATCCTTGCGTGACCGCCCGCATAAACGACAACATATTGGCGGCCTTCCCACTCATAACTCATGGGCGTCGCCTGCGGACTGGCGGGAAGTTTGCCCCTCCAGATTTCCTCGCCGGTTTCAATGTTAAAGGCCCGCAGATAGCGGTCCATCGCCGCGCCGATAAAGACGAGCCCGCCCTTTGTCGCCATCGGACCGCCAAGGTTGGGCGTTCCAAGTTTG
>JBCBSY010000438.1:0-2332 GCA_039818925.1 Pseudomonadota bacterium
GTGGTGGTGCCGCCGTCGGCGTGGCGGAAATGGTCGAGCCGGGACAGGGCTGGGTCATCCGCCGACTTGTTGAGGGGCGGAAGGGACTGGCCAGGCGTCACCGTCTCTGCACACCGGTGGGCCGTCGCGCGGCCGAACACCACAAGGTCGATCAGCGAGTTGGAGCCGAGGCGGTTGGCGCCATGCACGGAAACGCAAGCGGCTTCACCGATCGCCATCAGCCCCGGCACGACGATTTCTGCGTCTTCGCCGCGTTTGGTCATGACATGGCCGTGATAATTCGTCGGGATCCCACCCATATTGTAGTGCACCGTCGGCAGCACGGGGATCGGTTCCTTGGTGACGTCGACGCCGGCGAAAATCTTGGCGCTCTCGGAAATTCCCGGCAGTCGACTCGCCAGCACCTTCGGGTCGAGGTGATTCAGATTCAGGTGAATATGATCCTTGTTCGGACCGACGCCCCGGCCTTCGCGAATTTCAATCGTCATCGAGCGCGACACCACATCGCGCGAGGCAAGGTCCTTGGCGGATGGCGCATACCGCTCCATGAAACGTTCGCCCTCGGAATTGGTGAGGTATCCGCCTTCGCCGCGCGAGCCTTCGGTGATCAACACGCCGGCGCCGTAAATCCCGGTCGGGTGAAACTGTACAAACTCCATATCCTGCAAGGGAAGCCCCGCACGCAGGACCATCGCATTGCCGTCGCCAGTGCAGGTATGCGCCGAGGTGCAGGAGAAGTAGACCCGGCCGTAACCGCCGGTGGCGAGGATCACCATTTTCGCGGAAAAACGGTGAATGATCCCTGTGTCCAGTTCCCAGGAAATGACGCCGCGGCACTCGCCGTCTTCAGACATGATCAGGTCGAGGGCGAAGTGTTCGATGAAAAACTTCGCATTTTGTTTCACCGACTGGCCGTAAAGCGTGTGCAGGATGGCGTGGCCCGTGCGGTCTGCGGCGGCGCAAGTGCGTTGCACCTGGCCTTCGCCGTAGTTTTTGGTCATGCCGCCAAAGGCGCGCTGATAGATCTTGCCTTCTTCCGTGCGGGAAAACGGGACGCCCCAATGCTCAAGCTCGTAGACGGCGGCGGGGGCGTTTTTGCACAGATACTCGATGGCGTCCTGATCGCCGAGCCAGTCTGACCCTTTCACGGTGTCATACATATGCCAGCGCCAATCGTCCTCGCTCATATTGCCGAGTGCTGCAGAGATACCGCCTTGCGCGGCAACTGTGTGCGAGCGGGTTGGGAACACCTTTGTGACGCACGCGGTTTTCAGTCCGGCTTGCGCGGCGCCAAGTGTTGCGCGAAGTCCGGCGCCGCCAGCGCCGACGACAACAACATCATACTCGTGATCGACAATCTCGTAGCTTGTACTCATTGATCAGCCTGCAAATGAAATGTTGTAAAGCGCCCACAGCGTTCCTGCGATGACGCTGATCGCGACAAGCCAGTTCAAGAAAGAAAGTACGCCATTCAAACCGGAATGGATGTAATCGGCGATAATTTCCGCCATGCCGATGCGCATGTGGAGCGCGCCGATGGTGACGAAAAGGGCGATAAGAATACTATTCAGCGGTTGCGCCAGCCAGCTACGCGCAGCGGCGTAGTCGGCGCCAAGATGCGAAACGACGCCAATCAAGAACCACGCGCCAAGCGGGATCATCAGTGCCGCTGTAGCGCGCTGAATGATGAAAGTTGAAGTGCCTTTGTGCGCCATCGCCTATGCTCCCATACCAGCGTAACCGGTCCACAGGATGATCGCCGCGAGCGCCAGCGAAGCGGTATAGATGAGCCAAGCGGTCATCGATGCGGTTTTCGGCGCCAGTCCGCGTCCGGAATCCCAATAAAGATGGCGCAACCCGTTCATCAAGTGAAAACACAGCGCCCAGACATAGCCGGCGACGATGACGAAGCCGATGGGCGACTTCACAAATCCTGAAACGCCTGCGAACAGCGATGGGCTGAAGGCGAGAGCATAGGCCCAAAAAGCGATCAGCATGGACCCGCCATAGAGCACCATGCCGGTCCCGCGATGGGTGATCGACGCGGCCATGGTGACGGTGAACCGCCAAATCTGGAGGTGCGGCGATACGGGCCGCGAAGGATGCGCGCTGCTGGACATGAAAACCCCGGCACTTGAAGAGGTGTTGATAAGCCGGCTGAACATAGGCCGCCCCTTTTCCAAGTCAACGCGGAGAGGGAGCGGCAAGATGGCTCAAATTGAGGCTCAAGCCATTGCCAAGGCCGGCATTTTTCGGCCATGTTTGGAGTTCTTAAGGGTAACGCAAGCGTAGGGGCGCTGGGTATGAAAGCATTGGTTTTGGCGGTGGCTGC
>JBCBSY010000439.1:0-2330 GCA_039818925.1 Pseudomonadota bacterium
TCCAGGGCGCGGGTCGGGTCCGCGAAATGGTGGAAGACGTCGACGCCGACGATGGCATCGAACCGGCCGGTCGGATAGGGGATCGCATGCACGTCCACGACCTGGGCGACGCCGTCATGGTTGGAGATGTCGCCTCTGCGGCGCGCGATAAAATTCTCGCGAACCAGGAAATCGCCGACATCACCCAGGCGCTGGGCGCCGGGCTCGGGTCGAAATTCGACATCGAAAACTTACGCTACGAAAAAATCATCATCATGACCGACGCCGATGTGGACGGCGCGCATATCGCCGCCCTCCTCATCACCTTTTTTCATCAGGAAATGCCGGAGCTGATCCGCGACGGCCGGCTTTACATGGCCCAGCCGCCGCTCTTTCGCCTTTCCGCCGGTGGAAAGTCCGTCTACGCCATGACCGAGGAAGAACGCGACAAGCTGATCAAGTCGGAGTTCAAGGCGGGGCAGAAGGTCGAGGTCGGGCGCTTCAAGGGCCTTGGCGAGATGATGCCGGCGCAACTGAAAGAAACAACCATGAACCCGGAAACGCGCGCGCTCGCACGGGTCGTCATCGCCGAAGACCGCGCCGACGACGCCGGCGATCTCGTCAAACGGCTGATGGGCAAAAAACCCGAAGCGCGGTTTCAGTTCATTCAGGAAAACGCGGCCTTTGCGCAGGACGCGCTGGATATTTAGGAGAGAATATTCGATTCAAGTCTTGCAATACGACTCATTCTCGATTATGCCGCACATCCTCTTTGCACGAAGCAAAGAACAAATGGAGCTATGGATGAAACAGCGCAAACAAGATTGGCAATACGCGATCTGACTGCGCCGCCTCTCTTTCAAGTAGGCGGAGCGACTTGCCTCGCACGCCTTTACTGAAAACTTAAAGAGAGAAATCCGATGACTTTCCATGAAGAATCGGGCGCAGCTTGCGCGCTGCACGCCCATGCCACGCCCGTTCGTTCAGGAATTTATGGCTGGTTGACGCCATACCTGGCGCAAATCGCCGAGCACAACGCCGGATTTGCAGAACGCATCCTGCGCTTGTGTCGCACCGAACTGCATTTCGTCGCACTATGTATTACCTTCATGGGCGAAAGGCGCGACGATGCAGATCACCTCGCTGCATTTGCAAGCGGTATTGATCGACGTACGCGTAAAGCGTTGTTTGCGGAATTTGCACCCGAGATGGACGTACGTCTTGTCCGGTTTGCGGGCAAACTTGGAGGACGACCATGGCGGATATCCAGCTATCAGCGTCTTGCAGTACTCTTTGCTGAACCGCACGCACGCAAAACGCTGCGGCATATGCCACATATTACACGCTGGCATCTAATTGCGCTGGCGCGATTGCCCGCACATTATAGAAAACTGGGCCTTATCCGGAAACTCAAAAGCCGGCGCGAACTGTCCTGCACTCTGTTCGCAATTCATGTGGTTCGCCGCATACGGACAGACCTAAATGATCGCCAAATCATTGCTTCACTGGAAAAAGCAGACACTCGTTACGTTCGACAATGGGTGGAGGCGCACTATGAACGCCTCCCTTTTCCGCAGGCCCCCACGGGGGCGTTAACCGACGGACAAGGCGTCGTTTTGCGCCCCGTCAATACCGCTTCTGACCTGATCAGGACTGCTCGTGAATTCGACAATTGCGTGGACAATTACCTCTGGGAAGCAATAACAGCACGCAGCTACTTTTATCGGTTTGAAAACAATATGCGACGGATTGCCGTTGCAGAGTTAAAACCAGTTCCCGGCGCCGGTTGGGCGATTAATGACATTCTTGGGCCGAAAAATACGCCCTTGTCCGGCGTAGATCGGCAAAAGTTGCTCGGACTGTTTTACGAACAGGGCATACTGCCTGCGCCTCAGGCGTTAAGCAATTTCGCGTGGTTCGATATCGATTAAAGGATAGCTTGTAATAACAGTCATACTAAAAAGTGCTTTGAAGAACATTATTCGCCATAACGCCAACGGTTCAGCGCATGCCATTCTTCAAAGCCCTTCCAATACTCGTTCCATATTTTTATGTCTCGTGCATATTGCTGCTCAGCATTTTGATAGTTTGTGTTGCACGCTTGTAAATTGAGATACTCTTTATACAGCGGCGCTTTGGCGCTCGTGAAAATTTCGTTTAGCGGCTTGTTTATTGTTCTATCCCATCGAGGGGGCTCCGGCCACTTTGAAAATGGTGGTTCTGGATAATCATAAGGCCAATCCTCATCGAATCTAATGACGAAATTTTGTTTTTCTATAAGGTGCAGAGGCGACGGCGATATGACTTGCATCGCTTTGTCGAAATGAGCTTGGCTGGGCGTTCCATTTGGA
>JBCBSY010000440.1:0-2329 GCA_039818925.1 Pseudomonadota bacterium
CCTTAGCGGGTTACGACATTGGCGCGCAAGACCGCAGATGCAGGTGCAGGATCAAATCCCTTGCGGTCCAGGGTGCGCGACCATTCCGCAATTTCGTCAATGGTTGCGGCATAGGCGTAGGTTTTTCCAAGCGCGATGCCGTCGCGTTCAGCGATTTGTTCGAGCATCGCCAGTTCGCGCTTCACCGCGCGCAAATTACTGTCGTCGGCGGCGGCCGGAATTACGCGGGAGACCGTCGCCATCGGCAAACCGGACGCGCCAGATGATCTTTGCGCCGCGCCCGTATCATCGATGTAACCAACCCCCGCCGCCTTCAACCGCGCCAGCACCGGCGCAATCGCGTCTTCATCCGCGGAGAACTTGCCGCCAAGATAATTGGTGGCGGCGATGTAAGCGCCAAAGCGCGCCATCAACCAGTCAAGGCGCTGGAGATTTTCCTGTTCGGTCCGTGATGTGAGCAACGCTGCGGCGCCGAGCGCCTGGCTATTGGCGCCGTAATTTTCCATCGGCAATTCGATCAGCACCTCATGGCCGGCCTGGCGGGCTTTGCGGGTCCAGAATTCGAGATTTTTCGCGTAAGGGGCAAAGGAAAGCGAAATTTCCGGCGGCAACTCATCAATAGCCCTTTCGGTGACACTGGCGTTTAAGCCAAGCCCGCCGACAATAATGGCGATGCGCGGTTCGCCCTGACTTTCAAAAGGCCGTGCGTAGTACTGAAACGCCTTGCGCCCGTCCGGCGCGATGCGCGGGATCTGGCCAAGAGGCGTTGAGCGCAAGAGCGCTTCGTCCGGATCCGGAATAGCCAGCACTGTTGACGTCAGCGATGCGGCGACGGCGGGCGTAGCGTTCGCGCCCCCGGCAATTGTAATCACGATCTCATCGGCAGAAAACGGCGCCCCGTCGCCATCGGGGCCTGCTTCCAATTCATCGCCTGCGCCAGCAAAAAACTCGTCCTCGCCTGGATAAATCAATGTGAGCCCGTCTTGCATTTCATCACCGGACACAAGCCCTTCAGCGGCGTCCGCCAACAGCGGACCGCCAGCTGCATCGCGCAATGCCGGGGCGGCGATCCGTTCTTCACTGCCGGGCTGCGTGCTTGGCGCACGGGCAAAAATCTCGACCTGGTCCACTGGCAGGGCAATGCGTTCCGCGCCCTCACCGCTTTGCGCTGCAAAAAACACGAAGCCGCCAAACCCAATCAGGCAAGCAAAGGCGCCAAGCCAAGCCCAGGTCAGGCGGCTTATGACTGGTGTTTTCAATCTTTTCCGGCGTTGCATTCCTGGTTCGCCTGCCTTCGCCCATGCGCCAAACCCCGCTCCTCAAGGAGGTCAGGTTTCATCAGCAAATTACGGAGAATAGGGTTAACCAAATGAAAACGGGGCCCCGCGGAGCCCCGTTTCTTTCTCGAAAGAACGGTTGGCTTATTCGATCCGCGCCGCGCCGGCATCTGCAAGAGCAGAACTGTAGACGGTCGCATCCGCAAGGATTTCTAGCGCCCGGTTCAGCTGGCAATCAACCGGCGTCGTTCCGTCTTCCTCAAATGAGCACAAAAACGGCTCAACTTTTGGACTTTCTTCGGTCGCGTCGGCCACAGCTTCCTCTTCGCCTTCAGTAACATCAAGCGCGTTGGGCAGGTCTTTTTCCTCGCGCCGCTCAGCAAGCTCATCCTGTCCAGGATAAATCACGGGCATCTCGATGTCCGGATCAATTCCATGGGCCTGAATGGAGCGGCCAGACGGCGTATAGTAGCGCTGCGTCGTCAGGCGCAAGGCGCCCTGCAACCCGTTTTGAAGCGGGATCACGGTCTGGACAGAGCCCTTCCCGAAAGACTTGGTGCCGAGCACCAGCGCCCGGTTGCGGTCCTGCATGGCGCCGGCGACAATTTCCGAAGCGGACGCCGAGCCGCCATTGATCAGCACAATGATCGGCTTACCGTCGAACTTGTCGCCGGGCGTTCCCATTTCGCGCATGGTGTCGCGCGGGCGCCGCCCGCGAGTCGAAACAATCTCGCCGCCGCTCATGAACATATCAGAAACCGCAACCGCCTGATCGAGAAGCCCGCCCGGATTGGACCGCAAATCGAGAACCAGCCCCTTCGGTCCGCCCGGAATTTCTTTTTCAAGCTCGTTTAGCGCCTTGTTCAGGCCGGACTTTGTCTGCTCGGTAAAGGCCGAGACACGAATATATCCGAAATCGCCTTCCACGCGCGAGGTGACCGACTGCACGCGAACGATGTCGCGCACCAGCGTTAAGTCAAAAGGTTCGTTTTCACGGTCGCGCAGAACCGAAATATTGACCTTCGTGCCCTTTTTACCTTTCAGCTTTGAGA
>JBCBSY010000441.1:0-2327 GCA_039818925.1 Pseudomonadota bacterium
GTCAGACACCAGCACTGCCGCTGCGGCGCCGCCAATAATGATGCGATAGCCGTAAAGAAGGCCAAGCGCCATAGCGTCGACAAGCAATTTTTCTTTCAGATAGAGCGAATATGTCAGGGTAAAGAGGATATAACCGCAAAGCAGTGCGACGACGATGATGCTAGTAAACGTCAGTGCAATGGAGAAACTGAGCGCGAAAAGCACGGCAGCGGCGACAATCCCTTGCGGTATTGAAATGCGTGCAGCCGCGAAGGGGCGGACATGTTTCGTCGCATGGCGCCGGTCCGCCCGAATGTCGAGGATGTCGTTGATGATATATGTCGCCGACGCGCAGAGACTGAATGCCGCAAAGGCCGCAAACGCCTGCAACACCTTTGTCGTATCGAGAAGCTGATGCGACAGCGCCAGTGGAAGAAAGATCAGGACGTTCTTGACCCACTGATGCAGCCGCATGGCCTTCAGGAAGTCTTTTGGCGTCGCCGCTTTCCCCTGTATCCAGCTGACATTTGAGGACGTGTTTGCAACATGACGCGCGGCGGCTTCATCCGGGGCAACAGCGTAGGCCGTGACCGCGCGCGCCCAGATCGGGCGGTCCGCCTTGCTGTCGCCCACATAGTCAAAGGCGCCGTCAAAACCATGTTGTGCGAGATATGCTTCAATGGCTTTCAGTTTTTGGGCGCCTTTGAGATTTGCGTCCTTATCGCTTGCGATCACGCCGGAGAAAAAACCCGCCTCTTGCGCGATTGACTGCGCTATCTGCCGATCTGCGGCGGTGGCCAGGATAACGGGGCGGATCTCGGACTCGGTTTTCGTAAAGCTGAAAACACTGTCATTCAGCTTTACATCGGCAAGCGAGAATTTCATTCGCTCCGCAACGGCGCGCTTGAAGGCGGCGCGACCGCGCAAAAGCGCGAGGCAAGCAACGATAAATGAAAACAGATTTTGGCCGGCGAGAGCGGCGGCGGCTTCCCACAAGCTGTCTCCCTTTATCAGCGTGCCGTCAAGATCGACAAAGAGCGGGCGCGTCTCCAGGCCTGCCGCCTGATCGGGCCGCTCAAAGGCGGATGGATCACTTTTGTCCATTATCGACACACGCCCAGCTCCTTCACGGCTGCACATGGCTGAAACAGCCGGGTTTTCAGCGCGCCAGCGCCGTCCGCCACGTCTTCTCGCCCCCGCATTTCAAGCTGTGTGCCATAGGTCTGGCGGGCAGGTAAAGAAAAAGGCTGGCGCCCAAATGGGCCGCCAGCCTCCTTTTGATCGATATGCGTTGCAGGCGTTAGACGGAATAATACATGGAGAATTCCACCGGGTGCGGGGTTGTTTCGAACTTGGTGACTTCCGCCATTTTTAGATCAATATAAGCGTCGATCTGATCGTCGTTAAAGACGTTGCCTTTTTTGAGGAACGCCCGGTCTACATCGAGTGCGCCCATGGCTTCGCGCAAAGAGGCGCAAACCGTCGGAATGTCTTTCAGCTCTTCCGGCGGCAGATCATAAAGATCCTTATCCATCGGATCGCCCGGATTGATCTTGTTTTCAATCCCGTCGAGACCGGCCAGCAACAGCGCCGCAAAACCGAGGTAAGGGTTCGCGCCGGGATCGGGGAAGCGGGTTTCAATGCGCTTGCCTTTTGGCGAAGACACCCAGGGAATGCGAACCGAAGCCGACCGGTTACGGGCCGAATAAGCGAGCAACACCGGCGCCTCGAAACCCGGCACCAGACGCTTGTAGGAATTGGTCAGCGGGTTGGTGAAGGCATTGATCGCGCGCGCATGTTTGATAATACCGCCAATGTAATAAAGGCAGGTTTCGGAAAGGTCGGCGTAGCGGTCGCCCGCGAATAGCGGTTGCCCCTCTTTCCAGATCGACTGGTGGACATGCATGCCGGATCCGTTGTCGCCATAGATCGGCTTGGGCATGAACGTCGCGGTTTTGCCGTACTGGGCGGCGACTTGGTGAATAATGTACTTATAAATCTGCATCCGGTCGGCCATGGTCGTCAGGGTCGCGAATTTCATGCCCAACTCATGCTGCGACGGGGCGACCTCATGGTGGTGCTTTTCCGGCTCAAGACCCATTTCACCCATAAACGTTAGCATTTCGGAACGCATGTCCTGACAACTATCGACCGGTGGAACGGGAAAATAGCCGCCTTTGGGGCCGGGACGGTGAGCCAGGTTGCCGCCTTCAAAATCAGACGAACTGTTATAAGGGCCTTCTACGGAATCGACCGCGTAACCCATATTGTTCTGCTCGGTTGACCCGCGAACGACAGCAAAAGCCGCCGAGGCTTATCTTGCTGCTTCAGGCATCGGCGACACGGCC
>JBCBSY010000442.1:0-2309 GCA_039818925.1 Pseudomonadota bacterium
TCATATTGAGGGAAAGACCATTCGCAAAGTGGTCGTCGTGCCGGGACGGATCGTCAATATCGTCGCGAATTAGGCGGAAAGGAAAAGCGTGTCATGAAAGTCCTTAGGCTTGCCGCCGCTTTTTCGCTCTCTCTCTGGCTCTGCGCGTGCGGGTTCAAGCCGATTTACGCAACACAGGAGGGGGCGTCTCCGGTCAGCCGGCTTGTTGCGGTGGGCCCCGTCGCCGCGCCGGAAACCGTTGCGCCCTATGTTGCGGACGCCCTCGATGCGCGGCTTGGGTCCGTCAATGGCGAGACGCCACGCTATGACTTGCTGGTTACCGCACAGGAAGCCGCAGAGCGCCTGGCGGTGCAGATTGACGCCACAGTGACCCGTTACAACTACCGCCTAAGCGCCAGATATCGCGTAATTGACCGGGAGACCGGCGAGGGGTTTAGCGGCGTTGCGCGTGCGGTAACCTCTTACAACATCGTCAATTCGCAATATTCCACGCTTTTTGCTGAACGCACGGCGGTTGAAAAAGCCGCTCGTCAGTTAGCGGAGGAAATTGAGCGAGACCTCCTAATCCGCTTTGCCGAACCGGAAGAAGAACGAAACAAGGTCGATCCGCGCAATTATGAAACCGTGTTGGATCCTTCAGAAATCTTGATCGAACCGCGGCGCGGCGAAGTGATTGAACCAATATTTGATGATGCTGATCTGGTTGTGCCTGATCCAGTTGAGTCTAGTCCCATCGAGTCTGGCCCGGCGGGTGGGCCGTCCAACCCCGTTGACGAGTAACCATGGTCGCCCTGAAAGGCCGAGCCATCAAGAGCTTTCTCGCCGCGCGCGACCCAAACATCGCGGCAGTGTTGATCTACGGGCCGGACGGCGGCCTCGCACGCGAGCGCGCCCTCGCCCTCGCCACGAGGGTGGTTGAAGATCTCAATGACCCGTTTAACGCACTTGAGCTTTCCGATGCAGACTTGAAGGAAGAGCCCGGCAGGCTGGCCGATGAAATCACCTCGCTTTCCTTTGCCGGCGGCGAGCGCGTAATCCGCCTGCGAACCAGCGGAGAGGCCGCCGTAAAAGCGGCCCAGACCCTGCTTGAGGGGCTCGACAGCGGCCATCTAAAACCCAACGGGATCGTCATCATCGAGGCCGGCGAGCTGACGCCGCGATCCGGCTTGCGCAAAGCTTTTGAAAAATCACAGCGCGGCGCCGCGCTTCCCTGTTACGTGGATGGACCCGCCGATGTGCGCGCCATGGCGCAAGAGGCCGCGCGCGCAGACGCATTGCAATTTGATGATGATGCGCTGGATCTGCTCACGGCAATCCTCGGGGAAGACCATGGCGTGTCGCGTGCGGAAATCGACAAGCTGGTGCTTTACAAGGGGCCGCAGGATTTACGCGGCGGGCCGGCCACCATTTCGCTCGAAGACGTGCGGGCGTCCCTGGTCGACGGTTTGGGCGACGCGATGGAAGATACCGTTAGCGCCGCAGCAGATGGGGCGCCTGACCGCCTCGCCGCCGCGCTGCATAAGGCCGCGACGGCGGGCGCAAGCCCGATCGGCGTGTTGCGCGCGCTGCAACGCAAATTTTCGCGGCTGAAGTTTGCGCAGGAGCTGATCGATGGCGGCGAGACCACTGCCGCCGCCATGAAAAAACTACGTCCGCCTGTTTTTTTCGCCGAACAACGTGCATTCGAAAACCGGCTTTATAAATGGCGCGGGGCCAAGCTTGAGCGGGCGCTTCGTATGCTGATCGATGCGGAGTTGGAGGCTAAGACGACAGGCGCGCCGCAGCGCGAAATTGTCGAGCGGACGGCGCTGCGCCTCGCAGTCATTGCCGCGCGATAGCGACAGGGTTGCGGCGAACCAGAACCCCGCTGCCTCCAGAGTTAAGAGATTTTCCGTTTTAGCCCTTTCGCGACCGGCCAGAACATTGCTAAGCCATAAATCAGGGGGCGCAGTAGGGTCGGGGTCATCATGCCACAGACAGCGGTCACCGCAATTCAGAACGATATCGCGCGCGCGTTTTCCGTAAGGCCGGAAAAGCTTTTTCACCGGCGCAATGGGCAAGTCTACGCAATTGTCGGACATAACCGTGAGCTGTTCGGACGCGGAGAAATCAGTTGTCAAAAAACGGAGATCCGCAAGCCAGAAACGAAATCCGCCGCTGCGAAAAAGCTCGCAAATATAGGCGAGGACGGCGCGAAATTCCGCCTGAGAGTCAAACCGGTCGAACCAGACGTCGGAGACGAGTTCAAGCTCACGGTTATGTCCGACAATTGCGTAGACTTGCCCATTGCGCCGGTGAAAAAGCTTTTC
>JBCBSY010000443.1:0-2304 GCA_039818925.1 Pseudomonadota bacterium
GCAAGGCGCCGATGCTGGCCGGAATGAACCACCGCCATGTGATGGCCTGCGGGCAAATCTATCAACTCATAATCAAGCGTCTTGGTGTCGAGCGCCATCGCTTGTCCGGGACGAGCGAGTGAGACCGCCATTTGATCCATGACGCCGCACGGAACGCCGATAAACTCATTCTCAACGCGCTGCGCGAGGAGCGCAATTTCGCGATCGGTTATTGTCGTACCGGATCCCAGGCTCGCCGCTTTCAATATGCTGACAATCAGCGCGGCGGAGGAGGAAAGCCCGGCGCCATCCGGTATCGAGGAGGTAATGTAGATATCGGCGCCCCGGTTCATCATTTTAGTTTGTCTGGCTGCCGCAACCGCGCCGATTGCGTAGGCGGCCCAGTTTTTTTCGAGGGGACTGTTGACCGTTGTCTCGACGATCTCGCTGAAATTGTCAGAGCCGACGTGGATAAAGTCATCGGTTCGCAAGCGAAACGCCAGCGTCAGGGACAAATCAATCGCGGTCGGCAGCACCATTCCGCCGTTGTAGTCCGTGTGCTCGCCAATCAGGTTCACGCGTCCCGGCGTCTTTACAATTTGTGTTGGGGCGGCGCCAAATGCCCGTTGAAAGACCGTCTCTATCATTCAAAGCGCTCGTAATATCTCGGCGGCGTGTTCCGGCATCACATCCACCGTGAAAACACCAGTGTGTTGTTCGACCGAAGCGAGAAATTTGACCCGGTCCGGCGCGCGCAACAACGGATAGATCTGTGCCGTGAAATGGTAATGGTCGAATGTTTCCGCAGGCGCTGCATGCAAACCCAGCATATATGGCGTTGAACGCTGAAAATATTCGTCATAGCGGCGCGTAATATCGCCCAAGAGAAAAGCAAATCCATCAAGTTCTTCTTCCGACAAGGCCCAAGGCCCCGGCGCTTTCCTGTTTGGCGCAATCCATGTCTCAAACGGAAACCTTGAAAAAGGCGGAGAGAACATACTGACCGCGCCAGCTTCCGCGATCAGCAAATTATGCTGACGGAATGATGCGATGTCGTCAGACAGATTGTATCCTTCGGAAAAGGCAGCGGCGGCGTTGGCCTGAACAACCGGGATGAAGGGAAACCCGTAAATCTGACCATGGGGGTGGTGTAACGTTACCCCAACTTCTTCGCCACGGTTTTCAAATGGCAGGATAAACTTGCACCCCTTGTCAAAGAGCGCTTCATAACGATCGATCCACGCCGCCAACAGAAGACGGCGCTTATCCTGGGATAAGCTCGCGAGGCTGCCCTCGGCGTCGGACGAATAAACCACAACCTCGCATTGTCCTTTGGCGCTCCGGCGCTTGACGTCATGGTCAGCCGCAGGCGCCGGCGCGTCGGCGTGCAGGCTCGTGAATTTGTTTTCAAAGACAGCAACCTCGAAGGCGGTAAAGGGGATCTCCGTTGGCGCTGCCTTCGGCTGCGAGGGCGCCAGGGGGTTTTCAGCAGCTGATGGTTTAAAAGTTCGGTTTTGCCGATGCGCGGCGTAAATGTTCCATTCGCGTCGCAGGGGATGCCAGCGCAACTCCCCGCCCTTGGCGATATCGCCTGCTTGCTCCCCAAGCGGAGGCTCAACATGCGGTGTGAAGCCATAGAGAAACAGCGCCCGGCCATCTTTTTTTCGAAAGTCGCGCCGATAGACCGGTTTTCCCGCGACAGCCGGCGTCAATTCGGTATTCGCTTGATCCATTTTGAAGCCATTTCCGGTCGCAAAGTGAGCGTGTCTTCGCATGACAATCGATTCGGAGCCTTTAATCACTCTCTTGATGATCGCGCAAATTCTCCGGGCGCCCTCCCGGGGGCGCGTCTTTACCGCGGGAAGGGGTTGGCTATTGCCATTCCGTTAGAGCGCTTGTTTATTAGCGCGGGATTTTGAGGCGCCGCCGGGGCGGGGCGGCGCGGCTTGCAAAAGATCATGGAAAAGCTAAAGACGGCTTGTAAGCGGTAGGGAGAGATTGAGAAACAAGAAAGCGGGAAAAGCGTGTCATGAGGGGCGATACCCGTCGCCAATTCATTGAGACGCTTATGCAGGCTGTGGGCGGCCAACGCTCAATAGAGATATAAATGCGGACGTGGCGGAACAGGTAGACGCAACAGACTTAAACCACGTTTTTGAGTGCCTCGCTGGAAACGGCGGGTGTAGAACTGCTCAAATTCGGGGAAAGCTAAAGACCGTAAATGTAGTTTGTACACGGTCCACGCCAATCCCGAGCCAAGCCCTGCGACAGGGAAGGTGTAGAGACTAGACGGGCAGCATCTAAGGCCGGGCGACCGGTTAGGAT
>JBCBSY010000444.1:0-2295 GCA_039818925.1 Pseudomonadota bacterium
ACTGGACCAGCGACGGAAAAAAGGAAACGTCCGTACGCGTTCGGTTCGACCCGCGTCTGGAAGAAGGGGAGCAGTGGGTGCTGCTTTCGCCGGCGGAAGACGATCTCGACAAGGGCGCGAAAAAAGCGCTGCGGGAGCTTCAAAAGAGCGAGATGGAAGACAATCCGGTTCTTTATGAAAAGCTCGACGAAATGATCGAGGTCGCTGAATTGTTTTCAGAAACCGACGCTCAGGCGGTTTATGTCGCGCAAATCGACGAGGAAGAATTCCCCAAGGACGCGCTCGAAGTCTACATCACCCTCGACAAGCCAGGCGCCTATGTGTCGCAAATCGAGGTACGCTCGAAAAAATCCTTTAAGCCGATGCCGATCGCCAAAGTGACCCATCTTGTGCAGAGCCAGACCTTCGCCGCGCCCGAAGGCGACGGGCCCGCCTTTCTCGCCAGCACTGAGGGAACCGTTGAGGGCGAAGCCATGTTCCGCGATTTCAAACAACTGACCCGGCAATCTTTTTTCGACATCGAAAAAGTTGAAGTCGTCTCCACTAACGGCGCTGGCGGGTAGCCGACGACAGGTTGACCGCGCATTCGCCCGCAACCCCTTGCCCTCGTGAAACAGAGGTTGGCGGCGGACGGACATGCCCAGCGCACATAACCGCCCGAGGCTTCACGGTTGCGCGCCCGCAGCCTATAATGCAGAGATGCAGAAATTCCTGATCACGCTCGGAATCGTTCTTCTTGTCGCTGGCCTGTTTTGGCCGTTGATTTCAAAGATCGGTTTGGGGCGTTTGCCCGGCGACATCGCCATCAAGCGTGAAGGATTTTCGTTCTACTTCCCGATCACAACGATGATTATCGTCTCAATCATCCTGACACTGATTTTCAGGTTTTTGGGAAAGTGAACTCAGTCGTCAAAGAATAATTGCCGTCCACGCAATTATATTAACGACAGGTGCAAGGATAAAGCCGACAACAATTAGCTTTTCCAAAATCGGCATACTGCGCCAGCGCTCAACAACGGATTTGTTTGCTGGAAAAACATATGTGAAAAATGCGATCCCGCAGATTACCCACATAAATGACGCAACCATTGCGACCGAAGACCAATCCACTTCAAACCCCGGTCGAACCGAACCCCCCTTGCCCGCGCGCCGTCTCGTCGAGTTCGTCAACCTCCTCGAACGCCGCCTGATAGACCGGAGCGAAGACCAGCTGGCCGATGCGGTCGCCGCGATTAATGACAAAATCCTCCATGCCGTGATTGATCAAAATGACTTTTAGTTCGCCGCGATAGTCGGCGTCGATCGTGCCCGGCGAATTCACGCACGAAATCCCGTGTTTCGCCGCGAGGCCTGAACGCGGGCGCATCTGCGCCTCCCAGCCCGGGGGCATGGCGATGGCGACGCCGGTCGGGACCATGAAGCGCTCGCCCGGCTTCAGGGTCAGCGGCGCTGTCACCGCAGCGCGCACGTCGCAGCCGGCAGCAAGCGCCGTTTCATAGCGCGGCAGGTCGAGCCCTTGCGCATGGGGCAGGCGCTTGATGCGCACCGGCACGGTGACGGTTTCCGTCTTGGGTTGAAACGCGGTTGCAGACATGAAGAACTCCGGATTGCGGCGAAACCTGATTACCGCGACTATCGGGCGATTCCGTTGGATTTTTTCCCAACATTTCCAACAGATTTTTCCCCTGCTTAAGGCGGCTGCCTGTCAGGGTTTAGGGAAAACAAAAGAGCGCCGCAGCGCCCTTATAAGCAATCCTCGACATGATTCTCGGCGCGGCTATAGCGCCGCCTGAAGCTCCTTCAGATGCCGCATTTCAATTTCGGCGTTGCGGCGCGTTTCCGGCAGGGTGTCCGTATCGGAAAGGTCTTCCTCGCATTCCTTGATGCGGCGGGCGATTTCTTCCCGGTCCAGATCCGCAACCTTGATCGCTTCCTCCGCGAGGATGGTCAGACCTTCCGGCGTAATCTCGGCGAAGCCGCCGCCGACAAACACCCGGGTCTCCGCCCCGCCGTCAAAAACGCGCACGACGCCGGGCGCCAGCGTCGTCAGGAACGGCGCATGATTGGCGAGGACGCCGATCAACCCTTCTGTACCCGGAATATCGACCTGATCGACATCCGCGGACATCACTTCCTTTTCCGGCGAGACGAGATTGAAGTTGAGTTTGTCAGCCATGTTTCCTTAAGCCGCTTCCGCTGCGAGTTTTTCCGCTTTTTCGATGGCGTCGTCGATCGAACCGACCATATAGAAAGCCGCTTCTGGCAGGTGGTCATATTTGCCTTCGATCAGGCCCT
>JBCBSY010000445.1:0-2289 GCA_039818925.1 Pseudomonadota bacterium
CGAGAACGCCGCGCGCCAGACCGCACGCATTGCGACCGGCTGGCGGCTGAAGGAAGTCCAGTCGCCGCTGATCGTCTGCACCCACGCGCAAACGCCGGAACAAATTCTTGCGGAGAAAGTTATTCCCGAAGCGCAACTGAAAAAATGCCGCGCGCTTGGCGCCGCCATGGCGGCGGGACTCGCCATGGGGGTTTTCTAGCGAGGCTTCACAGAAACTCAGGGATTAAACCCGCCGGCGTTCAGGAATGCGATTTCGTCGGGCGTCGAGACGCGTCCGAAAATTTTGTTCCGGTGCGGGAAGCGACCGAAGCGTTTAACAATATTGCGATGTTCAATGGCGAAAGGCAGGTTCATGGTTCCTGGCATTTGCGCCGTGAACAGCCGGACGGATTCTTGCTGTACGGGAAGCGTCTCGGCGTGCATGAAGGGCATGTAAAAAAACGCGCGGCGTTTATCATCCGTCAGCCGGTCAAATCGGCGGCCGATTGCCTCGCGGGCGACGGCCAGGGCTTGTCCGTCCTGTGCAAAAGCTAGCGGCGTGTCGCGATAGATGTTTCTGGAAAACTGATCAAGAATGATAATCAGCGAAAGCGCGTAACGCGGATGCGCGCGCCACACATCAAGTCGTCCCTTCCGTGCAGCCTCATGCAGGGCGCCAAAGCGATGGGCGCAAACCGCATCAAAGCCGTCGTCGCGACGGAACCACTGATAAGGCTTGGTTTCCTCAAACCAGAAATCAAGAACAGCGTCGCCATTTTCATTTGTCGGCCGTGCGCTCATTCCACTTTCACCGCGAGCGTGTCGTGGTGGCCGGAGATGAGAGCGCGAAGATAAAAGGAAATATCGGCGCGGTCTTTAAATCCGGCGGCCCTGGCGGCGGCTTCAGCTTCTTCGCCGGTTGCTGATGAGGGTTCAGCGAAAGCCTGCAGGCTTTCATGAAATCCGATCGTAAAGACGTCAACATCAGAGCCCGCGGCGCGCCGGAAAATCATGTTCGTGGTTTGGCCGGTCGCGGCAAGATAGGCGTTTTCCATACGCCGCTGCTCCAGAAGCTCCGCTGCCTTGCCAGGCGCCGCTTCAAACATTTCGATATGATAAAACGCGTTCTCTGCATATTCGCGACTCAGTTCAGCCAGCGGCGGCCCATAGGCGAAATGGTCTTCCTGAAAGGCGATAAGCGGCGCCTCGGTCTTTGTTGTCTCGGAAACGGCTGCACGCGCATTCTTTCGTTTTTCGTTTGTGGCTTTTGAATGATAGGCTGACCAGCTTTCCATAGGCTCAATGATGAGCAAGTCCCACTGATCGCCCTGGCTATGGCGCATCAAGAATGGCGGGTGTTCGCCGGATTTCTCGAAGTAATCGGAAGCCATGACTTGCGCCATGTAGTTTAAAAGCGCTTCAAGCGAGCCTGGCGCGGCGCGCACTGTGGTTACTTTGTAAAGATAACCCCCTTCGCGCTCCTGTGCAGCGGCAGGCGCGGACATGGCGGCGGCAGCGACAATCGCCGCAAGCGCGATCAGTCTGGCGATCATGATGAGCCCCTCAATTATTCAAGGCTGATCTTACCGCCTTTTTCATCACGGTTGGAAGCCTCGCAGCGTCCGGCGCAATCCATTGCTGGCCGGCGGCGCGGCGAAATCCTTTGGGCGCGCGGGCCCGGTAAACATCCAGCGTCAGGTGAAAATGCGTGAAGCTGTGTGTCGCCTCGCCAGCCCGGCGCCAGTCCGCACGCGTTGGCGCATCGCACAATGCATCGTCGCTCGCGGCCTCATGCCATGGCGTCCCCGGCAGGCCCAGCATGCCGCCGAGCAAGCCCTTTTCCGGGCGGCGTTCAAACAGCAACTCGTCTTTGGCGTTAAAGAGCGCAAAGACGGCGCCGGTGCGGTTGGGCTTGGGTTTTTTCGGGGCCTTTACGGGAAAGCGCTCCTGTGCGCCGGTTTGATATGCGGTGCAAGCGGAGGAAACCGGACATAACAAACACATCGGCGCTTTGGGCCGGCAAACGCCTGCGCCGAGATCCATCAGCGCTTCTGCAAAATCGCCCGAACGTTTTGTTGGCCACAGCGCCTGCAGTTTTTCCTTGATTTCTTTTTTGGCGGCGGGGAGCGGCGTCTCAATTGCAAATAACCGCGACACAACGCGCTCAATATTGCCGTCGATGACGATCGCTCGCCGGTCAAAGGCGATGGCGGCGATCGCGGCCGCGGTATAGTCGCCGATACCCGGAAGCGCTCGCAAGGCATCCTCCGTATCCGGAAAGGCGCCATTATATTCGCTGACAACCCTTTG
>JBCBSY010000446.1:0-2287 GCA_039818925.1 Pseudomonadota bacterium
GCGGTCGATCCGCTCGATTTTGCAGCGCGTATGTGGCTGGGCGCGCCAGCGATGATCGAGTTACAGGCGATCGAGCTTGGCTATACGATCTACCTCACCGCGGACGACATCGCCAATCTCGCCGCGTTCTCTGCGGACCGCGACGCTCAAAAAGCGCTGACCGCCGAAGACTTACCGGACGACATCCGCTCCAGTCTCCTCGATGAGCGGTTCTGGGAGATGGAAGACTGGGACCAGTTTTTGAGCGATGGCCAAGAGGGCGAGTTCGAAGAACAAGTTGAAGCGCCGCCTGAAGAAGTGGATTAAGGCGCTTTATTTCGGCGTCATGAACGTATTCACCGTCAGCCGTCCCCTAGATGGCGATGGGTCGAATGGGAAGTCGTCGGGGATATCGATCGCGTGAAGCTGACAGCCTCGATAAACGATAGCTCGATTAAAAACTGCATCGCACGAATAGATCCGTTCAAAAATTTCGTCGCTCTCCCGGAAGTAACGTTGGGGGGGCATGCCGCGACGCTCAGCGTCGGACAATAGCGCCGGCCGATAAACCGGCTCATACTGCTTATCCAAAATAGTCTCCAAGCCCGTAGAGCGATGTCTATAGAAGGCCGTCCCGCCATGCGCCGGGGCGCACAAATAATGCAGAAGCGCAACCATATTATCGCCGCCGCCGTCAAAATGTGGAATGACTTGCGCAGGCAAAAGTTCAGACGGCGGCGTTGTCACAAGAGAATAATTGGATTCAGTGACTTTCGTGCCGGTTTTAAAGCCAAAGACGTCGCTTAAAAGAGGGGCGAGGGGCGGTATGTGCACGCTCAGATATTCTCGCGCGACCTTCGCGCGAATGCCTGGATAATAAGGGGCACGGATCGTGAAGCTCAGGCGGGCGGCGAGTTCAAACCAGATGCGGGGATCGGGCGAGAAATTATCGATAATTAGAATAGGCTGTTGTTCCTTGCCGATCCTGCCAAGGGTGACTTTCCAACCAGGAAGGCCCTGCGCAGTGAGGGACATGAAACTCGCCCATCCTCTTCAATAGCGTCCGGTATGGATGAATCGCTATGAGTTGGTGCTAATCGGGTCAATTGAGCAATGGGCGCTCATCGACGAAGTGTGACTTTTTCGCGATGACAGGTTACGCCCTACGACAGTAACAGCTCTCGAAAATGTGAGCAATGGGCCGATCTTCCATTATTGCGCATGGAAGCTCCAACATTTTTGCCTCACAGCTCCGATTTGGCCCCTGCGGTTTTCAGCCTCACGGCGCCGATTCGCGTTGCCTTTGGGGTCGCACCTTTCTAGGTTCCGCGCGAGAAATGAAAGTGGCCTTTGAGGCCGCCTCGCCAGCGCGCCCGAAGACGGCGCGAACCTCAGGAGATCCCATTCGTGGCGACCGCCGATTTTCTGCTCGACTACCTGCCGATCCTCGTCTTTTTCGGGATCGCGCTGGTTCTGGCCCTTGGCTTTCTGATCGCACCGGCGATCATAGCCCCGGCCGAGCCGGACCCGGAAAAAGTCTCCGCTTATGAATGCGGCTTCAACGCCTTCGATGACGCGCGCATGAAATTTGATGTGCAGTTTTATATTGTGGCGATCCTCTTCATCATCGTCGATCTTGATGTGGCGTTTCTTTTCCCCTGGGCGGTGACCCTGTTCAATCCAGAGCTGGGCGCGGATCGCGACTTTCAGATTTTCGCCTTCTGGTCGATGTTCGTCTTCATCGCTGTTTTCGCCGTCGGCTTTATCTATGAGTGGAAGAAGGGAGCGTTGGAATGGCGCTAGACCCCTCGAAGCTTCCCCATGGCGCCGCTGGCCCGTCCGTGAATCCAGACTCGAATTCTTCGCCGCTGCCCTACGGGACAGCGGCGCGAGCTGGAGCGCCGGGCTACAACCCCTCGGCGAAAGACCCGTTCTATTCAGAATTGTCGGACCAGCTTGCTGACCGCGGGTTTATCACCGCACCCGCCGATGCCTTGATCAATTGGGCGCGCACCGGTTCGCTGATGTGGATGACCTTCGGGCTCGCCTGCTGCGCAGTGGAAATGATGCAGGCGTCGATGCCGCGTTACGACCTTGAGCGCTTCGGGGTCGCGCCGCGCGCGTCCCCGCGCCAGTCGGACGTGATGATCGTCGCCGGCACGCTCACCAACAAGATGGCGCCGGCGCTCAGGAAGGTTTACGACCAGATGCCGAACCCGCGCTATGTGATCTCCATGGGGTCATGTGCGAACGGAGGAGGCTATTATCATTATTCCTATGCGGTGGTGCGCGGCTGCGACCGGATCGT
>JBCBSY010000447.1:0-2283 GCA_039818925.1 Pseudomonadota bacterium
ATACGGATCTTGTTGAACGTCTGCGCCGGGGCAGTCGGATTGAATACGTTCAGCAGTTCCTGTGACATGGGCGCCTCTTAAAATCGGGGCGGGATAATCCTCCCGCAAGTTCATTCAACTGGGTAACGGGGAACGCTTTCGCGTTACCCGTTCTGAAGCTCGACATTGAGGCCGAGCGAACGCATTTCCTTGACCAGCACGTTGAAGCTTTCCGGGATGCCCGCTTCAAACGAGTCATCGCCGCGCACAATGGCTTCATATACCTTGGTCCGACCGGCGACGTCGTCAGACTTCACCGTCAGCATTTCCTGCAGCGTGTAGGCGGCGCCATAGGCTTCGAGCGCCCAGACCTCCATTTCGCCAAAACGCTGACCGCCGAACTGCGCCTTGCCGCCCAACGGCTGCTGGGTCACGAGCGAGTACGGGCCGATGGACCGTGCGTGAATCTTGTCGTCCACAAGATGATGCAGCTTCAACAGATATTTGTAGCCGACGGTCACTTTGCGGTTGAACGACTCGCCGGTGCGGCCGTCATAGAGCATCACCTGACCGGATTCCTCCAGTCCGGCTTTCTCAAGCATCTCTACGATTTCGCTTTCGCGTGCGCCGTCAAAGACCGGCGTTGCGATCGGCACGCCGCGCACCAGATTGCCGGCAAGCTCTTTCAGCTCTTCATTGGAACGCGGAAGCACCTGATCTTCGCCATAGACATCCTTGAACTTGGCGACCAGTTCGTCACGCGAGCCGGCCCCTTCTTCCCATTGCTCAAGAACGGAATCGATCTGCCGGCCCAGGCCGCGACACGCCCACCCGAGGTGTGTTTCGAGGATCTGTCCGACATTCATGCGCGAGGGCACGCCAAGCGGGTTCAGAACAATGTCGACCGGCGTTCCGTCTTCAAGAAACGGCATGTCTTCCATCGGCGCGATTTTGGAGATCACACCCTGGTTGCCGTGACGGCCCGCCATTTTATCGCCCGGCTGCAGCTTGCGCTTCACCGCGACGAAAACCTTGACCATCTTCATGACGCCCGGCGGCAGCTCGTCGCCGCGCTTCAGCTTATCGACCTTGTCCTCGAAGCGCGCTTCAAGTCGGGCTTTCGACTCGTCAAACTGCTTCTTGATGGCTTCGATCTCGGCCATCACCGCGTCGTCAGAGACGCCGATCTTCCACCACTGGCCACGCGAAAGCTGATTGTCGAGAACATCCTCAGTCACCGCGCCCGATTCAAAACCCTTCGGTCCGGAGACCGCGGACTTGCCGAGCAGCAAGGGCCGCAGACGGCCGTAAACATTGCGCTCGAGGATCGCGAGTTCGTCATCGCGGTCTTTTGCAAGACGCTCGATTTCCTCACGCTCAATAGCGATCGCCCGTTCGTCCTTATCGACCCCATGACGGTTAAAAACGCGGACCTCGACAACCGTGCCGGCGACGCCTGGCGGCAGCTTCAAGGACGTATCGCGCACGTCGGAAGCTTTCTCACCAAAAATCGCACGGAGAAGTTTTTCTTCCGGCGTCATCGGCGACTCGCCTTTTGGCGTGATCTTGCCAACGAGGATATCCCCCGGATGAACTTCCGCGCCGATGGCGACAATGCCGGCTTCATCGAGATTGCGAAGCGCTTCTTCGGAAACGTTCGGGATATCGCGGGTGATTTCTTCGGGCCCAAGCTTGGTGTCGCGCGCCATCACCTCAAATTCTTCAAGGTGGATCGACGTAAACACATCATCGCGCACGATGCGCTCGGAAATCAAAATCGAGTCTTCGAAGTTGTAGCCATTCCAAGGCATGAACGCGACGAGCACGTTCTTGCCGAGCGCCAGTTCCCCAAGATCTGTCGACGGACCGTCAGCAATGATGTCGCCTTCGCGGACCTGATCGCCGATTTTTACGAGCGGACGCTGGTTGATGCAGGTGTTCTGGTTCGAACGCTGGAATTTGCGCAGGTTGAAGATATCGACACCGGGCTTGGTCGGATCTTTTTCTTCCGTGGCGCGAATAACAATGCGCTGGGCGTCAACCTGTTCGACGATGCCCGGCCGGCGCGCGGCGACCGCCGCGCCGGAGTCCCGCGCCACGACCGATTCCATGCCGGTGCCGACAAACGGCGCTTCCGCCTGAAGCAGCGGCACAGCCTGACGCTGCATGTTCGAGCCCATGAGCGCGCGGTTCGCGTCCGTCTTGTGATCGAGCGTGTCGCTCGGCGTGACGTGCTGGATGACGTCGTCCTCGCGCTGGTAGGGCCCGACCCGCGAGACATCCGTCGGCCCGAACAGCGCGACG
>JBCBSY010000448.1:0-2280 GCA_039818925.1 Pseudomonadota bacterium
AACATTTTGTAGTGGCGCAACCGGCTCGCCGCTTTCAGGAGCAGCGCGCGTGCGACGATGCGCGCCTTGTCAGGGGCCTCATGATCGCGGGTCAAAACCCGGCTATGACCGATCATGGACTTCTTGGTGGGTTCCTCAACTGTTTCGAAACCATGAAGACCGTACCAGAAGCGTTCGCCCATGACCGATCCCCAGATCGCGCGCGCCTGTTTTGGCTGCAAGGCCCAAAGAGATAAAAAATTAGTCACGCCCGCGCGCGCCAGACGCGCTGCAACGCCAGCGCCAACGCCGGGAATATCTGTGAGCTTCATATCTGCAAGCGCATGCGGCAGGTCGTCAGCTCTTAGTACCGTCAGCCCGTCTGGTTTGACCCGTTCTGCGGCCAGCTTCGCCAGGAGCCGACTAGGCGCCAGGCCAATCGACGCTCTGAGCGCGGGACCGACATTTTCAGAAATGCCCTTCATCACGTGTTTGGCTGTTTCTAAGGCACGCGCGGGATCTGCTTCGGAACGCGACAATCGAAACGCCGCCTCATCAATTGAATAGATTTTTTCAAGCGGCAGGTGACGCTCTATTTCCCGCATGACTTGCTTGTGTACCGCCACATAGCGATCGTGACGTGCGGGCATAACGGCAAGGTCAGGGCACAGCGTCCGTGCATCGCGAACTTTCGTTCCGCGCTTGATTCCAAACGACCGCGCCTCGTAGCTGGCTGCGATGGCGCTCGTATGCTCGGAGGCGAGCGGGATGACAATAACCGGACGCCCTTGAAGCTCCGGGTGATCATGTTGTTCAACGCTGGCGAAATAGGCGTTGAAATCAATGAATAAATAGGCAAGCGGGCGCGATCCGGCTGGGCTCGGCAAGGGTGTCGTCAGGCTGTCTGCAGAATTCGCCATGAGAACAAATATAGAACATTTGCTCTGAGGTGTCTATTGTCGAATACACCGCAGAAGGCTCAGGAAAGGCCCCTTGCCGCGATTTCAATTCTTGCCGCCGCCCCGTAGAGCGTTGATGGCGTCCCTTCAGTCGTCTCCTCGGTGAGGCCTGCAAAGAGAGCCAGCGCAAGTTCCACTTGCTCGTGTGCGAGACTGATGGCGTCGGCAGCGTTCATATCTGTTGTCTCAAGGCCGGAAAGGATATCACGGGACGCAATCAAAAATCCGTATGCGTCCTGGTATTCGTGCAGGTTGGTGATGGCTCCGTCGTCTTCGACAGCGATATCGAATTCGTCCCCAGCCGTGCGCACAATTTCCGACACAGCGAGCAATTGCTCAGAAATCGTCATGTTCGGCGTATGGGCGCTGATTGCTTCAATGACAGCGCTATAGGCATCTGTTATCTCGCCGCCTGCCTCGGCGGTGTTCGAAAGAGCGGTTAATGCGTCGGCAAATCCAGGCATGCCGCGCGCAGCAAAGGCTGGCGTAAGCGAAGCATAAAGCTCGCTTTCGGGGTGTTTGACATGCGTAAGCGCCATGTCGCGTTCGCCGCTCTGATAAAGTTCAATGAAGGCGATCAGGTGACCGCGAACAAGCCCGAGCAGCTTGACGTAAGCCACATTGTCCGTCGCAGGATCGCCACTACGGGTCGCGCCTTCCCCTTCACTTTCGCCCTCACCGCCTTCGGCTTCGCCCGAAACGCCGGCGCTTTCCCCTTCGCCTTCGCCAGCTGCGACTACGGTGTCGGCCTCAGCAGCCTCTCCTCCTCCCTCACCTTCGCCGCCGCAACCTGATAAAGTCAGAGCGCTCGCGGCGGCGAGCGTTGAAAGACCTGTCATCAATTTCAACCGTCTTGTCATCTTCCCCTCCGGAACCTTAGGCAGCATGATAAGCGCTCCGAACTTTGATGCAAACGATTCTTAGTAGAGGCGATATGCTGCTTCATATCGACAATGTTCTTTCCTCCGACGATTGCCAGGCTATCCTCGCGGCGACGGCTGATTCCGCTCTGTGGAAAGATGGAAAGGCCACGGCAAGGGGGTCAGCGCGCGTAGTCAAAGAAAACCGGCAGGCCGACAGCGCCGCCCCGGCGGTAAAAGGCGCCCTCGCGAAAATTCAGGCGACCTTATCGACGCATCCGGTTTTTGTCGCCGCAGCGCATCCCGCGACATTCATCAGAATGACAATCAACCAATATGCGGAAGGCATGGCGTATGGCGATCATGTGGATGCGCCCTATATCGATGGCCGACGGACGGATTTGTCGTTTACGGTCTTTCTGACGCCGCCTGACGATTATGATGGCGGCGCGCTGGTGATCGACAACGCTGGACATGAGGAC
>JBCBSY010000449.1:0-2274 GCA_039818925.1 Pseudomonadota bacterium
CTCATTGTTGTCGAAAATATTGACTTCACGTTGAAGGCTGGAGAAACCGCCGCGCTGCTGGGCCCTTCGGGCTCGGGGAAATCTTCTCTCCTTCACATTGCCGGGCTGCTTGAGGAAGCATCGGCGGGAGAGGTGCATATTCTTGGCTGCGCAACCTCAGATCTCAGCGATTCAGAGCGCACACGCATTCGACGCTCAACCCTTGGCTTTGTTTACCAGTTCCATCATCTGCTGCCGGAGTTTACCGCGCTGGGCAATGTGGCCCTGCCGCAATTGATCGCCGGTGTGAAACGAAAAGGGGCGGAAGAAGAAGCCGCGCGTTTGCTGACCGTTATGGGACTGGGCGAGCGGCTTCATCATCAGCCGGGCCAGCTTTCCGGCGGGGAACAGCAGCGAACAGCGATTGCGCGTGCGCTTGCTAACAAACCGAATATTCTGCTTGCGGATGAGCCCACCGGAAACCTTGATCCAAAAACGTCAGATGTTGTGTTTGACGCCTTGCTGAAGCTAGTGCGCGGGGAGGGGCTGTCGGCGCTTGTTGCGACACACGACCAGCGGCTTGCAAAGCGCATGGACCGAATCCTCGTGATCCGGGAACAGCGTCTTGTGGAGCTTAAGCACGAGCCGGCTTAGGGGCGAATCAGCGCCATTTGCCGCACATTCGTGGTGCCAGCTTTGAAGCCGGCCTCGCAATAGGCGAGATAAAACCGCCAGAGTTTTGAAAAACGCTCGTCAAAACCCATGCTTCGGATATCCGACCATGCTGCCAGAAAGCGCTCGTGCCACGTATTCAGAGTCTTGGCGTAATCCTGGCCAAATTCCTGCAATTCGTGAAGCTTCAAACCGGCCTTGTCAGTCAAGTCGCTGAGAATGGCTGGACTTGCCAACATGCCGCCGGGAAAGACGTAGCGCTGAATGAAATCGGGCGACTTGGTGTAATTGTCGAAAAAACGGTCGGCGATGGTGATGACCTGCAGGCCGGCGAGACCGCCGGGTTTCAGAACATCATGCACCTTTTCGAAGTACGCAGGCCAGTATTCCTTACCGACGGCTTCAAACATTTCAATTGACGCGACTTTGTCGAATGTCTCTTCAACGTCTCGATAATCCTGCAGACGAAACTCAACCTGGTTGGAAAGGCCAGCCTTGGCGATGCGCTCGCGCGCATAGTCAAGTTGTGACGGCGACAGCGTCAGACCGGTAATGTGGACGCCATAAGTCTTTGCGGCGTATTCTGCAAACCCGCCCCAGCCGGACCCGATCTCCAGCACCCTTTCTCCTGGCTTCAGGTCAATCATGCGGGCAAGGCTTTCATATTTTTCAGTCTGTGCTTTTTCAAGACTATCAGCGTCTTCAGTGAAGCGCGCTGACGAGTAGGTCATCGTCGGGTCGAGCCATTTCTGATAGAAGCTGTTGCCGAGGTCGTAGTGAGCGATGATGTTCCGGCGTGCGCCGTCTTTGGTGTTTTTATTCCGGTCACGGAGCATCCGGTTTAACCAATCGATGATCGGAAACGCCGAAAACACCTTTTGCACATGGTCTGCATTCCGCGCAAAAACATAGAGACAGGCGGCAAGGTCTGGAGTTTCCCAGTCGCCGTCAGCAAAACTCTCAAAAAATCCAATGTCGCCGCCGAAGATCGCCCGGCGCGCAAACCGGTATCGCCGCACCAGAATGACGCCCTTTGCCTCGGTTTCGGACTTTCCGGCGAGGGTGACGCGCTTTCCGTTCGGCAGCTCAAAAACAAGCGTGCCATACTGAATATGAGATGCAATCTTTAAAACTTGGCGGAAGAAGAATGGCAGACCTTCGATCTGTTCATGAATGTCATTCGCCGTGATTTCGTTCGCCATACCGCTTGGTCCTTGTTGCGTTTCGGGCCGAAGAAAAGCGCGCAGGCGACAAGCGCCAGCCGCGCGCGAGGGGCGTCAATCGCCTTTGATTTCGTTGTACCCGTCCAGCGCGCGCTTTCGCGCAGCGGCATGATCTAATATAGGTTCCGGGTAGGATTTTCCAAGCGTTACATCAGCGTCTTTCAGGACGTCTTCAGGGGCTTCCCAAGGTGCGTGAACATATTTGTCCGGCAAATCTTTCAGTTCCGGGACGAATTCGCGGATATATTCGCCCTGCGGATCAAATTTCCTGCCTTGCGTGATTGGATTGAAAATCCGGAAATAGGGGGCGGCGTCGGCGCCGCAGCCCGCGACCCATTGCCAGCTTGCGGAATTGTTTGCGAGATCAGCGTCCACAAGCGTGTCCCAGAACCATTTTTCT
>JBCBSY010000450.1:0-2266 GCA_039818925.1 Pseudomonadota bacterium
TCGTAAAACACCATCAGCTTTTCGCGCTCTTCAAAGCCCCAAAGCGGCGGCGTCAGCGCACCGACATCGAGCGCCTGCGTCGTCACGTTCAGAATATGTGAGAGAATGCGGCCGATCTCGCAAAAAAGTACGCGGATATGCTGCGCGCGTTTGGGAACCTCGATCCCCAGAAGTTTTTCCGCTGCGAGACAGAACGCATGTTCCTGGTTCATCGGCGCGACGTAATCGAGGCGGTCGAAATACGGAATTGCCTGAAGATAGGTTTTGTACTCGATCAGCTTTTCCGTGCCGCGATGCAGAAGGCCGATATGCGGGTCGACCCGCTCAACGATCTCGCCATCCAGCTCCAGCACCAGGCGCAACACGCCATGAGCGGCCGGATGCTGCGGCCCGAAATTGATCGTGAACTGGCGTTCCGAAGAGGCGTCGGAAGCTGAGTCTTCCACTTCGATAAGTTTCGTGCCGTCAGCCATTATTTGTTTTCCTGCCCGCCGGCGAACATTTCAAACACCTGTTGTCCGGTAAGTTGTTGAGTCTTTTCAGCGAAAGAATAGTAGACCGGCTTTTCGTCGATAAAAACTTCATGATCGAGGCGAAGCGCGCCCGGATCATCGAAACAATCGACAGCGACGATGTTCACCGAACGGTCTTTCAACCGCCAGAACATGGTTGAGCCGCATTGTTTGCAAAAGCCGCGCTCAGCCCAGTCTGAAGAACCGTAAACGCCGACATTTGTTTCATCGTCGAAAGACAGGCTGTCCGCACAATCGACGGCGAAAAACGGGCCTGCTGCGTGTTTGCGGCACATGGAGCAATGACATACGCCCACATCGCCGCTTTTCGGCGCCGCCTGGAATTTCACCGCGCCGCAAAGGCACTTCCCGGTTTTTTCGGCCATGTCAGCTACTCCTTTCCGGCTTCCAGACTGTCATCGCCTGGCAGCGCATATTGCGCGCCTTCCAGGGGCTGAAGCAATCGAAATTGATCGTGAACTGGCGTTCGGGCGAGACGCCGGAAGCTGAGTTTTCCACTTCGATGCGTTTTGCGCCTTCAGCCATGGTTAGTCTTTCTGCGCCATAAATGCGTCCATCACCTGGGCGCCCGTTAGCTTTGTAGTTTGCTCTGCGAATGAATAATAATTTGGCTTATCGTCTATGAAGATTTCCTGCTTCAATTCGATCTCGCCAATATCTTCCAGGGTATTCACCGAAACTTCCGAGAACGTTCTATCTTTTGTGCGCCAGGCAATCGACGTTCCGCAATTTTTGCAAAAAATGCGCTCGCCATAGTCAGACGCGGAATAAACCCCAAGGGCCGGGCTATCTTCGATTGTCAAACCGTCGCCGCACTCAATCGCAAAAAATGGTCCTGCCATTTGCCGACGGCACATTCCGCAATGACAGATGGTGACTTCATTCGCTTTTGGCGTCGCTTTGAACTTTACCGCGCCGCATAGACACTGACCAGATTTTTCCGCCATGAGCCTACTCCTTGCCAGCTTCCGCCTTTTCATCACCTGGCAGCACATATTGCGCGCCTTCCCATGGGGAGAGGTAATCGAAATTACGAAATTCCTGCACCAGTTTCACCGGCTCATAGACAACGCGTTTTTGTTCGTCATCATAGCGCACTTCGACATTGCCGGTGAGTGGGAAGTCCTTGCGTAACGGATAGCCCTCAAACCCGTAATCGGTGAGGATGCGCCGCAAATCCGGATGACCGGAAAAAACGATGCCATACATGTCAAACGCTTCACGCTCAAACCAGTCGGCGCAAGGGAAAACACCGGTGATCGTCGGGATCGTTTCATCCTCGCCGACCTGCGCCTTCACCCGGATGCGCGTGTTGTTGTGCATCGACAGGAGGTGATAGGCGACATCGAAGCGCCGCGTTCGCGCCGGGTAATCAACGCCGGCAAGATCAATCAGCGTCAGGAACTTCGCCAGCGGATCGTCACGCAGAAACTGCATCACCGCAGCAATGCGGTCGGCGCGCACATCGATCGTCAACTCGCCATGCTCGACCCGCCAGGCGCGGATATCGTTTTCAATAGCGCCTGCGATGTGCTCGCCCAGTTCTTTCAGTTCTTCAGTCATTTGCTTTAGCCCCTGAATGGTTTCCACCGATTATCTAATTGGCGGACCCAATGCGGAGATCTTTCAAATCTGATTGGCAAGCGCCTTAGAAGTTGATCTGAGGCCTGTACTATAGCTTGAAAAAACAAAACAAAAACGAACCCAAACTTCCATCCGCTTAGTTCAGGGAA
>JBCBSY010000451.1:0-2262 GCA_039818925.1 Pseudomonadota bacterium
TAGCGGGCGCACACAGCTCGTATCCAAGCTGGGTGAACGCCGCATGGATCCGGTTTGCGTTATCCCACAACCGCTCGCGCATCGAGCTGTCATGGGTTATCCTTTTTAGCGCCGCTCCAGCGGCCGCCACATTCGCGGGCGATGGCGATGCAGTGAAGACGTAAGGCCGGCTGGAAAAGCGCAAATATTCCAGTTCCGGATGGTTGGAAGCAACAAAACCGCCAATGGAGGCGAGGCTTTTGGAGAACGTGCCGGTGTAAAAATCGACCTGATCTAGAATCCCCTCGGTTTCGCAGACGCCGCGGCCATGATCGCCAAAAGCGCCAAAGGAATGCGCTTCATCGAGCAAGACATAGGCGCCGTGTTTGTGAGCGACCTCAACGAATTCCTTCACTGGAGCGACATCGCCGAACATCGAATACATGCCTTCGAGGCAAACCAGCTTGCCCTTTACCTCCGGCGACAGGCGCGACAGTCTTTTGTCGAGGCTCTCCGGGTCGTTGTGGCGAAAGCGGATCGTTTCAGCGCCCGATAGCTGGCAGCCGTCATAGATACAGGCGTGACAGTCCGCATCGATCAGAATGACGTCATGCGGTGGTTGCGCCAGCGCCGAGATGGCGCCGAGATTGGCCTGGTAGCCAGTAGAAAAAACGATGCAGTGTTTAAAACCAAGAAACTCGGCAAGGTCGGTTTCCAGTTGCTTGTGTCCCGCATAAGTCCCGTTGGCGAAACGTGAGCCGGTCGTGCCGGTCCCGGAATTGCGCACCGCATCCGTCGCCGCTTCGACGGCGCCTTCGTCAAAGGTGAGGCCGAGATAGTTGTTTGTGCCGGCAAGGACGATCTCCTTGCCTTTAACCATGGCGCGCGTGGGTCCTTTCATCTCATCCATGGAAACGGAGAAAGGATCGCGCGGCGAGGCTTCCAGCAGGCTGTTGAGGAGGCGGGACGTGCCTTCGAACTTTTCAAACAGGCTCATAATTAGGACTGTTCTTTCTTGATGGTATGAATGGCGTCGACCAGCTCGCCAATGGTTTTGATTTCAGAAATCGTGTTGACCGGGATGGAGATGTCGTAGTTATCCTCAATATCCATCACAACATCGAGCAACGATACGGAATCGATCTCCAGGTCAGCGATGATGTCCGTGTCGCGGGTCAGCTTGGCGCCCTTTTCGTTGAGCGGCTCTAGCAGCGAAGTGATCTTGTGGAATACGAGATCGTCGTCTTCCTGGATGCCTGACATGTGTCGTCTCCTTACGGCGCAGAGGACCGCGATGGGCGTCGATTAAAGCAAATCGTGTTCTTGATACCAACGGGCGGTTTTTGCAAATCCTTCTTGCAACGGCGTTTCCGGCCGCCATATGGCCGCGTCGCTGAAGAGGTTATCACGCGCCACCCAATCGGGATGGAAAAATTCATTGATCTGGCCTTCCCGGACGCTCGGCGTGCGGCCAAGCGCGCCTTCTGTCATGCGTACAACGCCGTGATATGTAGCGATTACGGGCCGCGGGACGGCGATGGCGCGCGCGGGCCGCCCGAGCACCCCAGCCAGAATTTCGCCGATCTGACGCCAGCTATGGCCCTCAGGCTGGTCATCGCCAACCTCATAGACCCTGCCGCCCGGCACGTCCGCCGCGGCCAGAAGGGCGGCGGCGACGTCGCTCACAAAGATAATCGAGGCGCGGGCTGGCGTTGCTGTTTTCGGGGCCAGCGCGAAACCGGCTTTCACCAGTTTGAAAAAGGGCAGCGTGGCCATGTCGCGCGGCCCGTAGATCGCCGGGAGTCGGAGCGCCAGCCAATCACCACCGGCTTCAGCCACCGCCGTTTCGCTCTGGCGCTTGCTGGCAGCGTAGGGCGATACTTCTGGTTTGCGGGCTGACAGGGACGATGCGTGGACCATCCGTGCGCCCGCGGCGGCCGCAGCCGTCGCAGCGTTTTTCGCGCCAACGACATTGGCGCGCATATAGTCGTCCGCGCGGCGGGCGTGGGTCACGCCGGCGAGATGAAAAAATATGTCGGCGCCGTCAGCAAGCCTTGTCAAAGCGGTGTCATCTTCGAGCGCGCCGGGGACGGCCTCAACTTGTTCTTTATACGGAAGGCGGTCGGGATCGCGCGCTAGCGCAGAGACCGACCAGCCACGGTCGAGGAGGCACCCAATCAGAGCGGCGCCGACAAATCCCGTTCCGCCTGTGACTGCTGCTTTCGCCATAGGGCGTTTCGTTAAACGCGCGCCTCTGCCAGTGGGCGCACGGTTTCCTCTTCG